>DATNQE010000533.1:0-3264 GCA_036702895.1 Trichocoleus sp.
TCTATTTCTGGCCCTGCCGCAGCTGCCGCTGGTGCTGCTGGTGATTTATTTGTTTGGAGAACCTGTGCGGCGGGCACTGGGGCCCGAGCAGGGCGTGTTTGCGTTGGTCGTAGGCATTATCGGCGGGCTCAACTGGATGTCGGTGGCGCGGCTGGTGCGGGCCGGGTTTATGAGCCTAAAGTATCGCAACTTTGTGCAGGCGGCGCTGGCGCTGGGGGCCAGCCCGTGGCGGTTAATTCGGGACCACCTGCTGCCGAATGTGTTTGGGCCGGTGATTGTGGCGGCAACCCTGGCGGTAGGCAACGCCATTCTGGCGGAGTCTACTCTGAGTTTTTTGGGGCTGGGGTTTTCGCCAGACGTACCGACCTGGGGACGAATGCTGTTTGACGCGCAGAACTACATTGAGAGTGCGCCTCACATGGTTATTTTTCCGGGGCTGGCGATTTTCCTGACGGTGCTCAGCATCAACACGCTGGGCGACGCGTTGCGCGATATTCTGGATCCTCAAACTAAGTAAGCGGCCCGATAGCGTGGGTCATTGTAAAACCGGCGCATCGGGTTTGGCATCAGGAAGCTTTCTAGTTGGTGCGCTGCGCTGGAGCAACAACAGCACCTGGCAATGGACCTTGCCTTAGGCGTGAGGTTCTTCTGAAGAAGCGTCAGCAGAGATGCTGGATTCGCTAATGGCCTCGGGCGCAAGCACTTCAGAACCCGTATCTGAAACTTCTAGGGCTAGGGCTAGCTGTTCCGAATTGTCGCTACCTGAAGCCTCTTCTAGGGATAGAGCTTCGACCTCAGGAGCTTGAGGCGGGGCAGAATCTTCTAACGTGGTTTCTAGGGCTGGCTCGGTAGGGGCGGCTGCTTCGGCTTCAGAAGCTTCAGTCTCGCTGGCTTCGGCTCCTTCTGCCTGAGCGTCTTCATCACGCTCTAGCCAGGGGGAGTCGAAGTGATGCCAGGGCAGGATGGGCTCGTTGGGCAGGCTCTTGGTCAGAACCGTGATGTTTTCAATATCGGGTTCGGGCAGGCTAATGCGCCTACCTGAATCGGTTTCAGCCTGTTCTTCGTCCGTTCGCCAGTTCATAGCTAGCACTCTAGAGAAGGGCCAATGGATTGCAGTGACAGATGGGCCACGGGACAAGCCTATTGGCTAACCTGAAAATACGTCATCAGGGTATGTACCAGCATAATAGCAGCCGTGGCCCAGGTGGTGTAAGCGGCGTACTTCAGGCCTTGAGAAACGTCCTCTAGCCGCTGGCGGTTGGCATTGTAGGTTTCGGCCAGGTTTACCAGCATTTGCAGCTGGTAGTCGCGGTAGGACAGCGCCAGGTACGTTTCTAAAAATTTACGGTCTTCCAGGTTGGGAGTGACCGCCACCTGACGGGGCAAAAAGGCCCGCATCAGCAGGCTGAAGCTGAGCAAAAAGCCAACTGCTTCAGCCAGGCTAAACAGGCTGCCGGTAACCAGCAGGCGAGAAATGCTGAGGCTGGTCAGCAGCGCCCCGTTGGCTACAAACAGAATGTTGAGCTTAGTGGTGAGCATTTGGCCCTGCTCGCTTTGCTCTCGCAGCACCATACGCACGTCTCTAGCTGCAAGGTCGAGGGTTTCGAGCTGGAGGGGAGCGGTTTCGGGAGGCGGTGGTGCGGCGGGTGTAGGGGTTTCGTCTGAAGCGGCTGGGGCTGGGGGGACTGGGAGTGTAATCGCATCTGCCTGATTGGCTGAGTCAGCTTCAGGCTGAATTGGCTCAGTCAGGCCTGGTCCCAAAGTTTCTGGGACGAAATTTTCTGGAATAAGGCTTTCTGTCGCAATTTCTGGCAGCAAATCGTCTGTTTTTAGATCTGCTGCGGGCTGCTGATCGACCTCTGCTGGAGCCACTTTTGCCATCGAAATACGCCCCCCTCTTGACGGCCCATATCTCAATGGTAATCAGGAGATTGCTAGACGAACAGGGCTTGAGGGAGCGTAATTTTACGGAACTTTTACGAACCTTTTTTACGCTCGTTAAGCGATGTGATTTTTGGGTCGAGAACAGCTGAAAAACAGCCAATTTAGGAGGTGGCGGTAGCGGTCTGCGCTAGCGCCGAGAGTACAGTTGAATGAATTTCGCCGTTGCTCACAACCACGCCCTGATTTTGGGTGAGCTGAGCAGACTGAGTGAAGTCGAGGGGCTTGCCGTGCATGTCAGTAACTTTGCCGCCCGCTTCTTCAACGACGATAACGCCTGCTGCATGGTCCCAGATTTTCTCGCGGTAGTTGGGGGTTTTGGGAGAAGGCAAGCGTAGATAGAGGGCTGCTTGCCCGGCGGCTACAGCGGCGTATTTAGCCTGGCTGTCCATCCGTACGGAGGCCTGGGTAATGCCAACGGCTTGAGCTACAGCTGCCTGCTGGGATTGGTTGCCGTGACCTGCCTCTACACTTTCGACGAATCTGAACTGTTCTGAGGTGGCCTGGTTGGCAACCTTAATTGGCTCTGCTGCACCGCTAGGGATCGACATCATTTGGGCACCGCCGCCGCGCTGGGCGACAAACAGCAGCCCCGTTTCGGTGTGGTCAAACTTGAGGGCTGGGCAGGCCAATGCGCCAACCTTGATTTCGCCGTCTTCGATTAGGGCAAGCGCGATCGCATACTGATCTCCCCGCAAAAAGCCCTTGGTGCCGTCAATCGGATCTAACGTCCAGTACCGCTGGCCGACGCTGCCGTTGCCGTGGTCAATCCAGCTCAGCACATCGTTTGGGCTGGCCGCTGGAATCAGCTGCTGCACCTGCTGCGTCACCAGCTCTAGCGCCTCAGCCATCTCCGGCTTACGCAGCTCGTCTGCCGTCTCTTCAGCAACAACCGAATTGCTGGGGAAGGCAGCCGCCAGCGCCCGGCAAATAATTGCCTGGGAGCCGAAGTCGGCAATAGTGACGGGGCTGCGGTCGTCCTTCTCGATGGCTTGCGGTACGATGTCCCGGCGAATGGTTTCGCAGAGCTGGGCGGCTAGGGTGACGGCTTCAACGGCTAGCTGTTTCTCTTGTTCGTAAGCCATAGACTCTTTTAGCGGCAAAGGCAATCTAAATCCTTTCTAGTCTAGGGTGAATCGGCCATCCAGGCGCGAGTGCCAAAGTGGGTACAGCTGTGGGCTGCGATCGCACTGGCTTTGACCAGTGCCTCCTCAAACGGGCAGCTCAATCGATAGTGGCAAAAGGCGCCATGAAAAACGTCCCCTGCCCCCAGGGTGTCTTGAACTGCCACGGTCGGCACCGCGAGCGTACCCTCCTTCCCCT
>DATNQE010000534.1:0-3844 GCA_036702895.1 Trichocoleus sp.
GCCGTTGCCTGGTCAGGAAATGCACCTGCCTGCATCATCACCTCGCCATTCACGCGTACCCGAAAGGCATCAGGCACCACCGCCCGCACCCGATCCTGCGTTGCCCCATCGACCGCCGGAACAAGGACCTTGTAGTGCAGCCCCAAAGTTGCCGATCGCGAGGGTGGAGCCGGAGGGCCGCTCTGGCTGCCCCCCTGGCTCAGCAGCACATTTGGCAGGGAGCCGCCGCTGCCCATCGGGATATCTGGTCCGGGTACTTGCAGCAACGAGCCATCTAGCAGCGGTAGAGTCGGCACCTCCGGCGATGGGGACGCGGGCAGGCTCTCTGCCGCCGGAATCACCGGCAAAGCTGCCGCTGGGGCAGGCAAGCCGCTCGTAGCCCGAGCAACGGTATCTACCGATGGCGGCGTCACGTCTAGTGGCACAGACTCAGACGCTGGAGTAGCCGTAGCGCCAGTAGGCTGCTGGCGCAGGCGCTCCCGCAAAGCGGCCAGATTACCGCTAGGGCGAGACGCTGGGACAGCAGGAGCCGCAGTCGCTGGAGGCGGAATCACAGCCAAATCCACCGCTCCCGACGCATCCGGACCGCCCGTCGCCGGATTACTTAATGCCTGCTGATCACGCAGCCGTTGGCGCAAAGCAGCTAAGTTGCTGGAGGTCGCTGTGGTCGAGGGCGCAGAGGGCTCTACAGCGTTTTCAGAGGGGGCTTCTGGAATCATTGTCTCGGAAGGAGCTTCTGGAGGTGCTGCAGCAGCTGGAGTTACAGTAGGAACCACAGTCTGAACTTCAGGTGGAGCCTCACGGATTGCATCAGCGGAGCCTGAGGCCACTTCAGCGCTGTCAGCCTCTAGCGCCTGCTCAGAACCTGAGCTGGGAGAAACCGCCGCTGCGGAGCTTTGGGCTACAGGTTCTGCAGCCAAAGTCGGGCTGGCTGGAGGAGCAACTGCGATCACTGAAGCTTCTGCTGGGGGAGACTGAGCGCCCGAAGGTTCAACAGGAGGTTCTGTCGCCCGCAGCTCTACTGCTGGAGTTTCTGCCGCTGGAGTTTCTGCCGCTGGGAGCAACGGTGTTTGAGCAGGGCTCTGGGTCGGCGGCAGCACTGCTATTGGACCAGCGTTTTCTGAGTTAGGCAGGGAGGTTGGGCGCGCAGCCACAGGGGGCTCGGCGCTGAGCAAGGCAGGGCTAGCGGGACTGGCAGAAGATGCGATCGCACCGCCTGAGAACGCCTCAGGCACACTCTGCTGTGGGGGGGTTGCTGAGAGCAGCTCGCTTTGCCCCAAACTCTGAAACTCTACTAAGCCGTTGCGCCGATTGCGGGCAATGGTGTTGTTTTCCAGCACAGGCCGGGCATTGGCCTGGAGGATTAGGCCGTCTTGGTTTTGGACAATCCGGTTCTCTTGAATTCGTGGGGCCGCACCAGGGGCCACCTGAATACCGATACCCGTGTTCTCAAACACGTTCCCTAAGACCGCAGTTTGGGATGCACCGCTAATTACTAAACCCGCTACGCCATTTCCCGTGAAGTAGTTGCGCTGGATAGTGGCAGCCCCTGGCCCAGCAATATAAACACCGGCCTGACCGCTTGCCGCAAAAACGTTGTCCTGCAGAATTGGACTGCCCGCCTCAACCCAAACCCCATGCCCCTGAGCATTAGGATTAGTAACCACCACATTGCCTAGACCGGCCCGATCCGCCGCCAAAACGGCAACGTTTTCTAGCCCCTGGCTCGGGCTCATGTAGGTCCCCCCACCTCGAATGACCACCCCACCTCGGTTTGGTCCTGGGGCCCCCTGGATCGTCACCCCAGGCCGCAGCTGCAGCGGAAAGGTTTCCCCTGTAGCGGCGCTATATTCCCCAGCGGCCAGCACAATTACTGTACCTGGTGTGGCATTTTGCAGGGCCCGAGAAATTGTTTTCAGTGGCTGCATCTGGGTGCCGTTGCCAGTTGTGTCACTGCCAGCAACCGCATTTACATGAATCAGTGTGTATTGTGGCGTAGCCTGCGCTGCCCCAGAGCCTGCTCTAGGCACTTGAGTCGGCGGCGCGGTTTCAGTTTGGGCATAACCTGGAGCCGCTGCGCCAGTGAATACCCCCATCAGCAGGGCGGTAAGAACCAGGGAGGAACGAGATGCCATAAACCGGATAGAGGATAGGGGTTGCAGTGTGTAGGTTAAGACGCCCAAGTGATAGCTCAGCTCTGAGGTGGGAGCGCTATTGGTTAACTAAAGTTAACCAAAAAGTGGTCCCTCAGCACCGTCAGTTTTGGCAAGAACTTTGGCAAGGACTAAAGCTGCGTCCAAAATTCTCCAACCTTTTGAGCTGCTCAGCTAGCTAACGCCGGCTTCCTGATAGCGACAGCCTGGCTGATAGGATGTTTAAGGCAAGCGACGTCGTATCCCAAGGGTTATGCAGGAACGCTATTTTGATGGGGGTGCAGGTCAGCCTGCCCAGATCACTGAGCTGGCAATTTTTCGCATTTTAGATGCCAACCTGGATCGCGCCAGGGAGGGTCTGCGTATTATTGAAGAATGGTGCCGCTTTGGGCTCAACCACAGCACTATGATGGAGCAGATTAAGCATCTGCGACAGACTTTGGCGGCCTGGCACACGCCTCAAATGCGCCTGGCCCGCGATACCCCCGGAGATCTAGGAACTCATTTAACGCACCCGCAGGAGGCCGAACGCAGCAGCCTGACCGCGGTTCTGCAGGCTAACTTCTGCCGAGTGCAGGAGGCGCTACGGGTACTGGAGGAATACGGCAAGCTCTACAAGAGCGAGTTTGCAGCGGCTTGCAAAGATATGCGGTACCAAACCTACACGATGGAGAGCGAGCTCTTAGGCCACCATCGCTTCCAGCAGCTGTTGCGATCGCACACCTACCTGGTCACCACCCCCTGCGATAACCTTTTAGGCATCGTCGAAGCCGCACTTCAGGGCGGTGTTTCCATCGTGCAGTACCGCGACAAAGACACCGATGACTGCATTCGCCTGGAGACTGCTCGGCGACTTAAAGAGCTTTGCCATCGCTACAGCGCGCTGTTCATCATCAACGACCGAGTTGACCTGGCTCTGGCGGTCGATGCCGACGGGGTCCACCTGGGACAGCAGGATTTGCCCATTGCAACAGCCCGCCAGCTCCTAGGCAGCCAGCGCATTCTCGGCCGCTCCACCACCAATCCTGATGAGATGGCAAAAGCCATTGAGGAAGGGGCCGACTACATCGGCGTCGGTCCCGTTTACGCCACCCCTACCAAACCAGGTAAGCCTGCTGCCGGGCTCGACTATGTGCGCTACGCCGCCAGCCATGCCCCCATCCCTTGGTTTGCCATCGGCAGCATCAGCCCTGAGAACCTGACCGAAGTGCTCCAGGCCGGAGCCCAGCGAGTCGCAGTGGTAAGAGCCATCATGCAGGCCGAAAACCCGACTCTGATTTCCCAGTTTTTTGTGGCTCAACTCAATCACCAGCAAACCTTACGGGCTGTCCAGCCCAGTGCTTTGTAATTCCCTTGACGTTACCTATGCCAGCTGACCCTTCTGCTCCTGACTTCGGCCCTGCTGTTGAGCTTCAGGTCAACGGGGAGCCGCGCACCTGTGCGCCCCAGACCCTGCTACCCGCATTTTTAGAGGAACTGGGTCTCAACCCCCGCCTAGTGGCGGTTGAGTACAACGGTGAAATTTTGCACCGTCAGTTTTGGGAGCAGACCTACCTAGAGAGTGGCGACCGCTTAGAAATTGTCACTATTGTTGGAGGCGGTTAGGGTCACAGGTCTGGGGTTTAGGGTTGGATTTGAGGCGCGAGACAAAGGCCGAGGTCGTTTGCTATTCGGTCTTCCCACCAATCGTT
>DATNQE010000563.1:0-3432 GCA_036702895.1 Trichocoleus sp.
TGAAGCCAGGAGGCGCCTTTACCATGGTCGATTTTCATCGGCCTCAAAACCCGATCTTTTGGCCGGGGCTGGCGACGTTTCTGTGGCTGTTTGAAACGGAGACCTCCTGGGAACTGCTGCGCACCGACGTTGCTGCCGTGCTAGAAGCAGTGGGGTTCTCATCGGTTGCGGTGCGGCTGTATGCAGGGGGTAGTTTGCAGGTAGTGCAGGCGCGCAAAGCCTAGAAATTGGCTAGGAAGGCCAAAGGATTGCTCATGTTTGCGGCAAAGCCCAGAATGCCTTTGTCTCGGTGTTCGTAGAGCAGCTTTCCTTGAGCATCAAACAGGAACGTTCCGCCTCGCTGGGTGAGATGAGCAGCATCTGGAACGTAGGTCTTCCACCGGCCCAAAACCTCGGTCATGTTGCGCAGTCGCAGGGTTGCTAGCTCAAAGGGGCGCTGAAAGTTCTTGCCGCCTGCCCATTGAAAGGTTGACCCCTTGAGCGGCGGCAAGGGCGCAGCTTTGACAATTTCGTCATCGTCAATCAGCTGGGGCGCTTTGCGATCGCCCCGATACCCCCGCAGCACTTCGGCCAGCGTTCCCGGGCTGCCGATACCGGCGCACATCAGCAGCAGGTTGATCCAGGCGTTTTGCGCCGCCGAGAGTCCCGGCAGCTTGAGCTCCAGACCCGGGTAGAGGTCTAGCTGGCGGTGCAGTTCGGCCTGGGGATCGACAAAGAGCCACTCGGTTGGAAATCCGGTGTAGCGACAAAACTGCTCGCCGGAGTTGCGATCGCCAATCCCTACCGCTCTCACTGCCCAGCCCTTGGCCTGAATATGCGCCTGTTGCCGCATTAGCCACCAGGCGTATTCGAGGCTGTCAAAATCTCCTAACTGCGGCCAGATCAGCACCAGAGTCTGAAGACCTGCACAACCGCTCAAAAGGGGCAGGCGGGCTCCGTCGCTGACTCGTTGGCGTTCGGCCTGATGCAGGGTGGCGTAGGTATCCATAAGAAGCAATTCGTCTGGCAGCAGGAGGGTCAAACTAGGGCTGGCGGAAGAAAACTCTAGGTTGCTAACCAACCCCCGATTAAGACCCTATCAACGCCTCTATTTCCTGTCCACAAAAAAATAAATCAATTCCTCTGCTGGGTCAAAATTCGGCAACAAAGGGGATTTACACCGATATCTGCCCAGAGAGGCGGCTGGAAACTCATCCCGCTGCGGTAGCCAATCCGCAAAAATCGTCATAGCCTCAAGACGGAACAGTCAAAAGCTCCTAGATAGAGGTTTTCCATGTTTAATCTGGAAAGAAGAACGCGGCAGTTTACTACCGCGCCCATTGCTACTCTAACCAGCACCTTTTACGAGATTGCTACTAGCCGCAGCGCCCAGCGCCTTGATAGCGCTATGAAAGAGGCCCTTGGCAGATTAGCTTCTCATCAGGTTTCGATGGCAATCACCCAGGCTGTGTCACAGCTAGAGAAGGAAAACCAGCGAGCAGCCGCGACTTGGCTGCAAAACTGCTGGCAGCACTACAGGGTATAGGGCTGAACGCTTAAGGGCTGGTCGCGCAGCAGGTTTCTCATGTCGAGAGCATGGGAAAAACTGCCTTCAGGGCTGCTTAAGGCAAGAGCAGATGCCCAAAACTTAGCAACCACCCAGCTGGATAGGGTGGTTGCTAGCGAATCTTCAAGTTTTGAACCGGCAATTTTGAGTGGGCAGGCTAGCCCTGACGCCTGCGCAGGATCTCTATTAGAGACTGAATATCTCTAACGCTACGTTGGACTTCGCCAGCGACCTTGCCAACCTGCTGCGTATCGACGGTTAGTGATGATCCCTCAAAGTTTTGCAGCACTTCTAGGGTTGAGAGCCGATTGTCTGCGATCGCAATTAGCAGGGCCTGCTGCAGATCCTGCCAGCTCTCAGTTGTCGAGTCGGGTCGAGAGATTGCCGTTCCAACCTGCTGCAGCAAGGTTTCGCCAATAAAGGTTTGAGCAATGCGGCTGAGTAGCTCCCCATCTACCTCTAGTTCTCTGACTAGAACAGATTGGGCTGTAGCCGTATCAATTCCTGCTGCATTCAGCAGCGACTGAATTTCCCCAGACGGCTCTCCGGTAACAGCAAACTCCTCCAGGTCACGCACAGGAATTGTTTGCAGCGGTACTTCGCCGTAAGTCAGGTTGACCTCCTCCACAGCCTGGACACGGCTAGGGGAGAGCATCAAGATCGAGCCTGCTCCTAAGTAAATGGCAAAAGCCGTTACGGCACGGGCAACACTGAGCATGGGCTGTTTGCGGAGTAGCTGGTTGGCGGAGTTCTGCGTCAGATGCATGGGCGTGTGAGGTTTTCTACAGGGTTATCTAATGCAGTCGACAAAGCGGAGATAGAAAAGTTCCTGTTCGTATCAGATTTTGTACTAACAGTCAGATATAGCCACGGTTATTGGGTAGAGGCAGGGTGTAGACACTCTGCCTCTACTAGGGAGCGAAGTCCTATCTTTGTGCTCAACGTTTTAAGAGATAGGGGTGCTCAACGTTTTAAGACATAGAGCCGCAGCTTAAGCAGGACTAGCTTTAGGAAGTCACGAACCTCTGCCCTAGTAAGCTGAAATGAGCCTACTCTCGCCTCAACGACTGAGCAAATGCTTGAATATCCCGCAGGTCCTGCCTTACTTGGCCTGCGACCTCAATCACTTTTTGGGCGTCGATGACGATAGCCGGGTCCTCCAGGTTGCGCAGCACTTCCAACAGTGACACTTTGTTGTCGGCAGCAGCGACTACCAGAGCGCTACGCAGGCTGCGCCAGCTTTGAGTATCGGTTTCAGGCACCGTAAAGGTGGTGCCTACGAGCTGCAAAAAGGCTTCTCCAACAAAGGTGCGAGCGGCCTGGTTGAAAAGCTGACTATCGATCTCAATTTCGCTGCTCAGCACCGCCCGCGCCTTATTCGGCTCGATCCTGACGGTGTCTAGCAAGGATTGCAGGGTGCCGCTAGTTTCACCAGTTGCAGCAAACGTTTCCAGGCTAGAGAGCGGTACCGACTGAAGCTGAAAACTGCCATAGGTCAGCTGAATTTCCTCCAGTGCTGAGGCCTTGGCAGCTGGCAGCAGGAGACCGAGCCCAGCTCCTACAAGCAGGGCTGCGGCAGTACCGAAACGTCTCAAGCTGAAGCCGTTGAAGGGGGAATAGCGAAAGGTGTGCTGCTCCAGTTGCTCCGGTTCGGCCTGGGTTGGAAGGGCCGGATGTGCTGGGTGTACTGAGGAGAAGACCACGGATGAAATCCTCTGCAGTTAGAATATGTAGACTCAAAGAGTCAAGACAAAGCCCAGAGCTAAAAGGTTTCTTCCCTAAGGGGGCGGGGTGGCTCATAGCTACTCCTGCGGGGGGTCAAAATTATATCACCGGCAGGGGGGAATCTCAGCCCTAGTCCTATGTCGTGTACTCTGCGTTAATTT
>DATNQE010000566.1:0-10392 GCA_036702895.1 Trichocoleus sp.
AGCTGATGGCACGGCAATCTTTTGACGTATGGCGCCAGCTCAAGAAGGACCAAGCGCAATGCTGGACACAGGAAGAAATTCAATATGCCCAAGTTTTGGGAGAACGGTTTGCAGCAACTCTCAAACAATATCAACTGTATCAGCAGGTGCAGGCCTTAAATGCCAGCCTAGAGCGGCAGGTGGAGGAACGCACGGAGGAGTTAAGGCACCGTTCTGAGCAGCTAGAGCACTCTAATGCTGAATTAAAGAGGCTAGTCGAGCGGCAAACTATGCTGTCTCGCATCGTGACCAAAATTCGCGACTCGCTCGACATCGAAACGATTTTCAGAACGACAACCGATGAGGTTCGGCAACTGTTGGCCGTCGACCGGGTTGTTGTGTACCGATTCGCCGCAGATTGGAGCGGAGAGTTTGTCGCAGAGTCGGTTGCAGACGGTTGGGTTCCTCTACTCAAAAAGCAGCTTGAAGACCCAGCGCTGCGCGATAATATCAGCGAGTGCAACGCCAAACTGTTGGGTAGCCGCTCTGTTCAAACTACAGATACTTATTTACAAAGTACTGGGGGCGGACAATACGCCCAAGGCGCAGCCCAGCGGGTTGTAAAGGATATCTATCGGGCAGATTTTTCGCCCTGCTATATAGAAGTTCTTGAGAGCTATCAAGCCAAGGCCTATATTATTGTGCCAATTACCCAGGGCGAACACCTCTGGGGCTTACTTGCTGCTTACCAAAATTCAGATCCGCGCGATTGGCAAGATCCAGACGTGGCGCTGATGAGACAAATTGGTTTGCAGCTTGGAGTAGCGCTTCAGCAGGCAGAGCACCTATCCGAAATTCGGAAGCAGTCACAACAGCTGGCTAGCGCCATAGAAGAACTAAAGCAGATGCAAATCCAGCTGGTTCACAGCGAGAAGATGTCGAGCTTAGGGCAACTTGTAGCGGGTATTGCCCATGAAGTAAATAACCCAATCAATTTCATCTACGGCAACATAGCGCCGCTAGAGGAGTATATCAAAACGTTTTTAGAGCTCCTTCAGTCTTACCAGCAGCATTACCCTGATCCGGCACCAGATCTGCGCGAGCAGCTTGAGAGCAGCGATCTTAGCTACATCGAAGAAGATGTTCCCAAGCTTTACGCATCAATACGGATGGGCGTAGAGCGGATTCGCGGCATCGTCCAATCCTTACGCAACTTCTCGCGCCTAGACGAAGCCGAGATCAAATCTGTTAATCTGCATGAGGGACTAGAGAGTACGCTGCTCATTCTGCACCACCGCTTAAGGTCAGGATCAGGAGGCACCATTAACATCGAGAAGCGCTACGGCAGCCTTCCCTACGTGCAGTGTTATGCCGGGCAGCTCAACCAGGTGTTTATGAATTTGATCAGCAATGCAATCGACGAATTGCTGATTGTGATGAGCGATCAGGAGGTAACTCCCACTATCACAATTACAACTCGCTCTGTTGGGGATAATTGGGTTGCCATCTCGATCAAAGACAACGGCAGAGGCATTCCAGAAGAGGTTCAAGCGAGGCTGTTTGATCCCTTTTTCACGACAAAACCCGTCGGCCAGGGTACAGGGCTAGGGCTTTCGATTAGCTATCAAATTGTCGAGAAGCATGGGGGGTCTTTGCTCTGTCAATCCCAACCGGGCAGCGGCACAGAATTTATAGTTAAGCTGCCCATACAGTTAAAGCTTGCCTCAACTTAAGCTGAAGCTAAGATTCTCACCGCTGTGAGGTATAGCAATCGCCAATTTGATTAGAACATTCCACCAAAAATAGTCGTAAGGCGATTGCGCGTCAGGTCACCGTTCCAGGTGTAGCTATTACCAACAGCTCTCGTCTTAAGCGACCTGGCCAAAGCTATATTGCTTGGGTAGTTCATAGATCGAGCTACCCAATAGCTTTCATTTTTTGAAGTACAACTATTCAATACCCCTGCCAGAAATAGGTCTCCAAGAGACTGCCTTTTTGATTGCCTGCTTGATTAAGGAACCAAGGGAGGGTTGCGATCGCAATCCCTACTTTGATCTCCACTCCTAAATTCCTAAATTCATCGAGTACACATGGCATGAACATAAGGGTGTTACGAATTAGGTCTACCGGTGGAGTGATTTTCTGCTCTCTCTATCGGTGTATTCTTCTCAAAAGAAATATTTATATTTTTTTAGAATTTTAGTCCTTTAAAGTTCTCTGTAGTGAAAGGCTCTAGTCTCCACCCCATTTGGAGCACCGTTAGCAGCCGCACAGCTTCTACCCAAGCTTGCTGCCCCCTCCAATACTTTTGAAGTCTTAGACTCTCATGCTTTACGAGATCTTGGGCACACAGCCATGTGTGTCCTACGGAGACTGCTACCCCTGGCAGCAGTCCTTAATTGCCGTGCACACCATCGGCGATGCCCTAAAAATAACGGTGTGCTTTTCCATCCCAATCATGCTGTTGTATTTTGTCCGGCAGCGGCAGGATGTTCCCTTTCGAGACATGTTCCTGCTGTTTGGGGCCTTCATTCTTGCCTGTGGAGTAAGCCATCTCCTGGAGAACTGGACGTTCTGGTCTCTCAATTACCGGGTAGCTGGGCTATTGGGGGCGATTACAGCCTTCATCTCCTGCCTAACGCTAATCAAGCTTTGGGGCTGGATGCCTCAGCTGATGGCCCTACGGTTTCCCGAAGAGCTAGAGCTGCTAAACCAGAAGCTTTTGGCTGAGATCGAGCAGCGCCAGCGAGACCAGCGAATGCTTCAGCAAGTTTTGGCCGGTACTGCCTCGTCTACCGGCACCGCCTTTTTTAGCGCCCTGGTTGAAAATTTGGCGTCGGCCCTGTCGGTTGGCCACGTCTTTGTAGCGGAGGTCATTCAACAAAACCCGTTTCACCTCTCTGTTCTAGCTCGCTGGCCCTACGAGCAAGGGGCAGCCTCAGAAATTTATGATGTGGCCCATACTGCTTGCGAGCAGGTTCTAAAAACCGGACAATCGCAGCATTATTCCAGCAATGTGCAGGACCACTTTCCTCACGCCAAAGGGCTTCAACACATCAATGCGCAGGGCTATGTCGGACTACCGCTCAAAGACGGCCAAGGGCAAATTTTGGGCGTGCTGTGCATTTGCAGCGAAAGCCCCATCGAAGACAGTGAAATCATTCAGGTCATCATGAACCTGTTTGCCAGCAAAGCAGCGGCCGAACTGCAGCGCCAGCGAAGCGAAAAGGCCTTGCAAAAGGCGTATGACAAGCTGGAGCAACGAGTTAGCGATCGCACAGCCGAGTTAGCAAAAGCCAATGCCCATCTACAGCGGCTGGCCACCCAGACCCGCACAACCGCCTCAATTGTGCAGCAGCTACGGCGCAGCCTTGACTTGAGCACCATTTTTAGCACCACGACCGCCGAGTTGCGGCGGGCGTTGGCGTGCGATCGGGTGTTGGTTTACCGCTTTAAGCCAGATTGGAGTGGCTACATTATTGCGGAGACAGTCACCGACGACTGGCAGCCCTGCCTCAACAAGCGGAGCGACCAGATTGAGCTGCCGTGGTTAAGCCGCACTTTAGAGTCAGAGTACTGCGCCGTTCGCCTTCACGATGACGGCGACAACCACCTGCAAGACACTCACTTACAGGAAAACTACGGCGGGATTTATCGGCAGAAGATTGATTACGTCAGCGTGGCTGACATTTATGCAGCCGACATCAATCCCTGCTACTTGGAGCTACTGCGCTCCCTTCAGGCTCAAGCGTATCTAATCGTGCCGATTTATGTAGGCAAGCAGCTCTGGGGGCTACTGGCTAGCTACCAAAACGACAGGCCTCGCCAGTGGAACCCAGAAGATGTACAGATGGCTGTGCAGGTAGGCAGCCAGTTAGGAGTCGCAATTCAGCAAACAGAGCTGCTCAACCAAACTCGGCAGCAGGCAGCCGAACTGAGGCAAGCCAAGGAAAGCGCTGATGCGGCCAATCGCGCCAAGAGTGATTTTTTGGCCAACATGAGCCATGAGTTACGCACGCCGCTCAACGCTATTCTCGGATTTACTCAGCTGTTGGCAAGCGATGCAACGCTTTCCCCAAACCACAAACGCTACGTCGATATCGTGAACAGCAGTGGCGAACACCTGCTGGCCCTGATCAACGACATTCTTGAGATGTCTAAGATCGAGGCGGGCCGACTGGAACGCTACGACACGGATTTTGGTCTAACCCCCTTTCTAGAAAGCATTCAAACTATGCTGGGGCTCAAGGCTCAACAAAAGGGGCTTGACCTCTACCTTGAGCAGTCCTGCCCTTTACCCATCTGGGTTCGTACGGATCAAGCAAAGCTGCGCCAGGTGCTGCTCAATCTGCTGGGCAACGCAATTAAGTTTACCGAGGCTGGCTATGTTCGCCTGCGAGTACAGGCCTTCACCGCGCCTCCGGCGAAATTAAGTTCATCCGATCGAGAGGAGGCGTTTTCTAACACGCTGTGTATCGAGGTCGAAGACCTGGTCCCGGGATTGACCCAAGCGAATTGGTCAACTTGTTTGAGCCTTTTCACCAAACTCAAACAGGCATCAAGTCGGGGCAGGGCAGCGGCCTAGGTCTGTCTATCAGCCAGCGCTATGTGCAGCTCATGGGAGGAGATTTAACGGTCGAGAGCACCGTTGGCCAGGGTACTCGGTTTACCATCACCCTGCCGGTGCTGATGCGATCGCAACTGCCCCAGGCCCCCCAGTCCTCGCTCAAACTCAGTGCTCCAACCCCATTCACCTCTAGGCAGGAGCCTTACCGCATTCTGGTGGCTGAGGATAACCCAAACAATCGGATGCTGCTGCGGGAGTATCTAGCGCCTCTGGGGTTTGAAATTCAGGAGGTGGACAACGGAGCAGCCGCCATTGCTCTATGGCGACAGTGGCGCCCCCATCTAATCTGGATGGATATTCGCATGCCGAAGCTAGATGGACAAGCGGCTACCCGTCGTATCCGTCAGATCGAGACCGATCTGGGGCTAGAACCCACCGTGATTGTGGCGCTTACCGCCAACGCCTTTGAGGAAAACCGCCAGGAGATTTTAGCGGCGGGGTGCGACCACCTAATTCGTAAGCCCTTTCAAGCGGATCACCTATTTGCCGTGTTGGCACAATACCTCGGCATGACCCTCTGTGGCGGCTCCAACCCCGTTTCAACCCAGTCAGCCGAGACTGCAACTCTTACCCCAGAAGCGCTGCAAAAGATGCCCACCATCTGGGTTCAGTCGCTTCACGAGGCTGCCTGCCAATGCAGTGATACCAAAGTCAACGCCCTAATCAAGGAGATACCTACCGCCCAAGCCGATGTGGCCGAAGTGCTCTCCTGCTGGACCAACGTTTTTCAATTTGATCGCATTGTTGCGGTGACAACGCCGCTCCTGTCTCAAGTCGAAAGTTTGCCACAGGGCCGTTGACACAAGGTAGTTAAAACATCTCACAGCTGCCGCAGAGGGATCTGAATGATAAATTCAGTGCCTTCACCCGGCGTTGAGCAGCACTCAAAACTTGCCGCGATGCTTTTCAATAACGATTTGGTGGCTTATCGACATCCCCATGCCTGTCCCTTTGCCGGCCGGCTTATACCAATTCCGCTTGAAGATGCATCATATTGACTGTCATGCTGTTTCGCGAGCGACATGAAACACGCAGCGGCTCCAGAGGAGCAACTTGTCGCATAGCCCAAGGGGTATCCAGGAAAAGCGAAGCCCTAGCGAAGCCATGCCCAAGGGGCTATTGTCCGGAGGGCTATAGCACCTCGGACTACGGCAGAGACCAGGATTCTACTCTGGGGGAAGCTAGCTACGAAATGACATTTGATGTTCCTTCAAAGAGTTCGGTACAACAGTTGAATGGGTAACAGCTGAATGCTCACAATATCCCTAGTGCTGATGTTGGCTGCATCTAAGGTTCTGTTTAGATGCGGTTGTCACCATGCACCTGATAGAAAACGTTCAGTCTTCGTAGAAGAAAGTGCTTAACTCCACAGCAGGAGAGCCCAAGCTTTCTTACGTTCTCTATCATCCATTTAACAAATAATTATTTTTCAAGTAATTTCACGTAGAATACTTGAGCTGTATAACCAAATACACTTCATTCTGCAGTTGAAACATCTTTTTTCAATACTTTTCTTTAAGTTGATTTCACACATATGGATACGGAGCGTTCAAAGGAAGGTGGTGAGTCCCGCGTGATCTCATGCGGCACGATGGATACCGTTTCAGCCGGCCCAGCTTCTAACCATGAGGCGAGTACCAGAGAGCAGCTCATTCAGGTTCAATACCAGTTAACGCAACAAAAAGCACTTGCCAATGTGCTTGCTCGCATTCGAGAGCCGCTGGACCTAGACACCATTTTTAGTACCACAACTCAAGAAGTCTGCCAGTTACTCCATGCAGACCGGGTTGCTGTTTACCGCTTCAATGTCGATTGGAGTGGAGAATTTATTGCAGAGTTTGTAATGCCTGGTTGGGTTCGACTGGTTGAGACAGATGTTCATCCCGTCTGGCGAGATACCCATCTTCAGGAAACCCAAGGCGGTCGCTATCGTCAGCACGAACTTTTTGTGCTTGAGGATGTTTACCGTGCAGGGCTCGCTTCCTGCCACATTGAGCTCTTGGAGCAATTTCAGGCAAAAGCACTCGTAGTGTGTCCCATTCGCACTAAAGAAAAACCGTGGGGATTGCTGGGTGTCTATCAAAACTCGGGTCCCCGAATGTGGCAGCAGTCTGATATTCAACTCATCGCTCAGATAGGCGATCAATTTGGCATTGCAGTACAGCAGGCGGAACTTTTAGCAGCACTTCAAGCAGAGATTCGAGAGCGCGAGCAGGTACAAAAGGAGCGTGACCAACTGCTCTTGCAGGAACAGATCGCTCGACAGCAGGCGGAAGCGGCTAACCGAGTCAAGGATGAATTTTTAGCGATTGTTTCTCATGAGCTCAGGTCACCCCTCACGGCGATTTTGGGCTGGACAACCCTACTGCGTAGCCGCGGTTCTGACCAAACAAGAATTGCTCAAGCCTTAGAGACCATCGAACGAAGTGCCCGTTCTCAGATGCGGCTCATTGAGGACTTGCTAGATATTTCTCGCATCATTCAGGGGCAGCTGCGGCTGAACTTGAGCCTGGTTGATCTCGCAGAAGTCGTTGAATCGTCTCTTAATGCAGTTCAGCCGATTGTTAATGCTAAAGGCGTTGTGCTGCAAAGGCAGCTCTGTGCTGAGCCAGTCGTTGTCTCAGGCGACTCAGAGCGATTGCAGCAGGTGATTCGAAATCTCCTGACCAATGCTGTCAAGTTTACGCCTGAGGCAGGCCGCATTCAGGTTCGACTCGCTCGGGTTGACGCCTGGGCTGAAATCACCGTCACAGATACCGGTGAAGGAATTAGTCCTCAGTTTCTTCCCCATGTGTTTGAGCGCTTTCGTCAGGCAGATGGTTCTATAGCTCGCCCCCACGGTGGGTTAGGTCTCGGGCTAGCCATTGTGCAGCAGTTGGTAGAGCTGCACGGCGGCCATGTCTGGGCGGAGAGCCCAGGCAAAGGGTTAGGAGCTAGCTTTACAGTTCGGCTACCGCTGAGCCCGGCTCACTCGCCGACTGCCGGTATAGACCGTGAGGTGACGTGCGAGCCCGAGCTACAGGAAGTGCGGGTACTGATGGTGAGTAGCGAACAGGATACCCACGCCCTAGCGGCCTGCATTCTGGAGGGTTGTGGAGCCAGGTTGATTTCGGCGGTGTCTGTGGATGCGGCTCTAGCGGCTCTAGCAAACCCTGCTGAGCCTAAACCTGATGTCATTATCAGCGATGTGGGCAGCCACGATGGCAATACTTTACTGCGCCGCATTCGCGCTCTTTCCCCAGAGCAGGGCGGGCAGATTCCAGCGCTGGCGCTGACGGCATTCTCTCGAATGGAAGACCGTAAAGCAGCGCTGATTGCAGGCTTTCAGCTTCATCTAGCTAAACCGATTGAGGCCGACGAATTAGTGGCTGCGATCGCAAACTTAGCAGGACGCACCGGGGAGACCTGAGGCCTGCAATAGATTAAGACGGCCTCTCAAGATTCTGCAGAGCTTAGGATGCTGCAGAACGCACCAAATTGACAATTTCTTGAACGAGCCCGTTGGGGTCAATAGGCTTAGAAAGGTGCTTTTGAAAGCCCGCTGCCAGCGCCTGCTGCTGGTTGATTTCACCCGCATAGGCCGTTACTGCGATCGCAGGGACTTGTCCTCCCCCCTCCGGCGGCAAGGTTCGCACCTGACGAATGAGCGTGTAGCCGTCCATCTCCGGCATGCCGATATCGCTCAGCAGCAAATCAGGCTTGGATTGGGCAAGCGCTTGGAGGGCCTCGTAGGCGGAGGTAGCAACGGTCACCCTTGCCCCCTGCAGCTCCAATAGAAACGCGACAAACTCTCGCGTATCCGTGTCATCGTCCACCAGCAGAATACTGATGTTGCTGAGATCAGCAGCGCGCTCAGAGGGCGGGTTACCCGGATTGGATGGCGGCGCCGTTGGCATCAAGGGCAGCCGCACTAAAAACGTAGCGCCTTGCCCTTCTCCGGCGCTTTCGGCCCTGACTCTGCCGCCGTGAAGTTCGACGAGATGCCGCACGATGGCTAGCCCTAACCCCAGGCCCCCAAACTTTCGGGTCGTTGCCGAACTCGCCTGCCGGAAATAGTCAAAGACATAGGGCAGAAAGTCAGGCGCAATGCCTCGCCCAGTATCGCTGACGGTAATTTGGGCATGGGAGGTCTGATGCTCTAGTCGAACCGTTACCCGCCCGCCGGCTGCAGTGAACTTAACCGCGTTTGAGAGTAAATTCCAAACGACCTGCTGCAGCCGAGTGGCATCTCCAGAAACCAGACCACCCTGGGGATCCAGGCTGACCTCCAGCCTGATGGATTTAGCTTCTGCCGCCAGCTGTACGGTCTCGATAGCGGCGTTAACCACGGCAGCAAGATTGACCGGGGCAACATCGAGGCTCAGTTTCCCCTGTAAAATACGGGACACGTCTAGAAGGTCTTCAATCAGTTCGGACTGAAGCTTAGCGTTGCGGTGAATAGTCGCTAGCGCTATGGCCGTTTTGGCTTCATCTAATTTGGAGTTTTGGAGTAGAGCAGACCACCCAAGAATAGGGTTGAGGGGCGATCGCAACTCGTGGGACAACACGGCTAAGAACTCATCCTTCACCCGGTTAGCCGCCTGAGCTTCTTCTCGGGAGGCTTCTGCGGCCGATCGAGCCTGCTGCTCTGCCTCAAACAAACGGGCATTTTCAATCGCGATCGAGGCCATCTGCGCCAGCTGCACAAGAATCGATTCATCGCTTGGCGTAAACTCGCCCTCGTACTTGTCGGAGAGCTGAACTAACCCAATATTGTGTCCATCTCGTCCGACTAGAGGCGCTGCCAGCCAGCCTCGCATGGGAGGATGCCTATCCGAGGCTTCGCCAAAGCCTTTCCAGCGAGGATGAGCTTCTAGTTCGGCTTGGGTCATCCGCACCGGGCGGTTTAAATGGCAGACACAGGCATAGATGCCCGAACCATCGGGCATCTCATCGTAGTCACGCCACTGGGCGTACTTGTCCGACAGGTAAACCGCGTTGATCGCCTGCACCCAGTTTTGGTCAACCGTTAGACTGGTGACCGACTGATGCGCCTCAATGATGGCTGCCGCCTGATCGGTAATCACCTGCAGCACTTGCTCCACAGACAGGGCAGAGTCGGTGATCGTCATAGCAGCAGTGGTCAGGCCCCGCAGCTGGTTGATGTATTGGCGCTCGCGGGTCAGCAGGTGCTCGCGTTCCGACTCGAAGCGCTTGCGCTCAGTAATGTCCTGGACGTTGCCCAACATTCGAGTCGCGTTGCCCGTCTCGTCGTAAAACACCTGCCCTCTAGACGCTACCCAGCGAATGCCCAGCGGATGCAGAATACGATATTCCACCTCGTATTCCTGCTGCTGCTCAATGGCGTCTCTCACCGATTCAGTAGCTACCGCGTGATCGTCGGGGTGCAGGAAGCTTAGCCACTGCTCGTAGCTCACCTCCTTAGTCGCTGGGTCCAGCCCAAATAGAGCACAGTATTCCTCGGATATAAAGGCCCGGTTACGCTTGACGTCCCAATCCCACAGGCCTGAACGCGTCGCTTTGTAGGCCAGCTTCAGCCGAGCCTCGCTTTCCTGTAGGCTCTGCTCTGCCTGAATGCGATCGCTAATATCAATGGAGACGCCCAGGATTTGGCGCGGTAGACCCTCGGTGGTGCGGTTAAAGACCACACACTGCGAATACAGCCACCGCCAATGCCCCTTAGCATGATGAGCCCTGTACTCAATTCCTAAAACTTCACCCTCGGGAACCGTCTGAAAGCTCTCGAAATACCTCAACATCGACTCCAGGTCATCGGGGTGAATCAA
>DATNQE010000571.1:0-7020 GCA_036702895.1 Trichocoleus sp.
CTCGTAGTCGAGAATATCCAGCACGTTTTTGACGGCCTCTCGCTCCCGGAAGGCTCTGGCCTCCTGGCGGGCTAGTTCCAGGCGTCGGCGCCGCCGCTCCTGCTGATGGAGGTGCAGCCAGATAAAGGCTACAAAAGCGCCGCTGACCAGGCTAGCGGCAGCCAGCCAAAGGGGCACGGTCGTTAGCCAAGAGCCTTCTGCGGCTGTTTGAGGAACGGCAGGGGGCAAGGGAGCGATGGGGGCTGTGGGAGCAGCGGGCGCCGGCACCGGACTGGCGGGGGCTGTAGCGGCTGAAGGTTGGGGGGCTGCGGCCGGGCTGATCGGCGTTTGGGCTACTGCGGATGAAGCTGTAAGCAGAAGAGTAGTGCCCAAAAGGGTGATGACGTGCCGGATCACCATAGGTAGCCTGATTAATACCAAAATGTTCCCTAGATGCTACCGGAAAACCAGCGAACCGCGCCGTTTCTTTAGAGGCTCTGCAGAAGTAGCGTATGGAGATTCCCCAGCCCCAACCGTGGCCAACCACGCCCGCCGATGCGATGCCGTGGCCAACCACGCCCGCCGATGCGATCGCGCTGCAGCAGCAGCTCCGCTCCCAGGTGATCACGGAGGATCACCTGCCCGAACCCGTGCGCTACGTCGCTGGGGTCGATGCCGGATTTGAGGAGGGCGGCACGATCACCCGCGCCGCTGTTGTTGTTCTGCGCTTTCCTGAGCTGGTGCCGGTAGAGGAGGCTCTGGTGCGCCGGCCGACCACTTTCCCGTATGTGCCGGGACTGCTCTCCTTTCGCGAGGTGCCCGCCGTCCTCGACGCCCTGGCCCAGCTCCAAACCCGCCCCGATTTAATTCTCTGCGACGGCCAGGGCACGGCCCACCCCCGCCGTGTTGGCATTGCCTGTCACCTAGGGCTACTCGTCGATCTGCCCACTATCGGCGTGGCTAAGTCCCGCCTGGTGGGTACGCATGAGCCCGTTCCTGAGGCTAGAGGCTCCTGGGTGCCCCTGATGGATAAACGCGATCGCATCGGTGCCGTGCTGCGCAACCGCGATCGTGTCAACCCACTCTATATTTCTCCAGGCCACCGCATTAGCCTAGAAACCGCCCTCGACTACGTGCAGCGCTGCACGACTCGCTATCGCCTGCCTGAGACGACTCGGCTAGCGGATCGGCTGGCCTCCTCCGGCAAAGGTCAGTCTGCGCTGCCGCCGCCAGAGAATCCTCCCGACCCCTCCTCCCAAATGAGCCTGTTCTAAGCCCTTTTATCCTCTGTCCCCTGTACCCGACACCCGATACCCAATACCCCGTGCTACCTGCCCGGAACAGCAGGCAATGTTTACGTAGGAAGGGTAGAGCAGCCCATTTCCCCTGCTGAACCACCCAAGCTCATCCTATGTGCCTACCCCTACGCCGCTACCCTGATGGCTTTGTCCAATGTTCCAGAAACGCCGCCGCCTTTCACAACCCTGCCGTTTCAACTTCCGTAACCCCTGTGCCACAATGGGCCGTATCCCCTAGCCTGGAAGGGTGGCTGTAGCTGTGGAGCCCTCGTATTCTCAAACTCAGCCCGGATCACCTAAGGAGCCTTTAACGCCCCGACAGTTGGAAAACATCAAGGCCCAACTGGACTTGGTGCTGCTGGCGTTAGAAGCCCTTACTGGAATTGGATCAGAAGCAATGCTAGCGGCAGCGAAGGGACTAGGCATGGAGGAACTGTTGAGCGATCGGGTTGGCCTGTGGCGGCTGCGGCAGGCCAGTCCGTTGCGCAAGGGCCAGGGCCGCAAAAAGCTAGATGTCGAAGAAGCGCGGGCTTTGGTGCTGATGAGCTGCTACCTGGCCCAGCAGCATCAGCGCACCATTCGCCAGACGGTAGGGCTACTGGAGCAGGCTTTGGAGCGCCACCAGCCGCTGCACCGGGTGTCTCGATTGGGCGACTACTTAGACACCTTTAGCAACACCTATCAAGAGCGCATGGAGGGCGATGTCGACGCTACGCCGGATGAGCTAAGCGCCCTGGCCCTAAAGCTGCTGACCGACCTGCTATTTTACAGCGGCCCTGGGGGCGATCGTCGCCTGTGGCTGTCTTTGATTGAGCGGGCCAAGACTGAGCATCTGCCCATGCAGGTAACGAAGCCAGCCCCAACTCAACCTTCGATTGAGCGAGACCAGAGAGCAGCCAATGGCCCCTACCTCTGAACTCACGTCCCTCCGCTACAGCGCTCCCACCTGTACCCTAGAGGTGATGGGGGAGCTGTCGCCGCTCAGCCAGGTGGCAGCAAAGCCTATTCTCAAGCGGCTGCGCTTTGAGCTCCAGATTCGGCCGGACGATGACAATCCGACGGTGCCGCCCGTAGCTCAGGTTAGGGGGATGCGATCGCACCTGCTGGCCCTTTCAAATGCCGTTCGTCACCACGTACAAAATCATCTCAACACGCCTGTCGACAGCCCTCTGGCTGCTCCGGCCGTGTCTTTAGAAGGTATTTCCCTGGAGGCCGAGAGCCTAACGCGCCATCGGCTGAACCTGGGCAACTTGGTGCCCCGTAACCAACCTCAGCAGGTCCGGCTAAACCTTTCCCAGCTGGCGGATCTAGCTGAAGTGCTCGATCAGTTTGAGGCGGCTGTTGCCCTGCTGCCAGCGGAGCTAACACCCTCTGCCGCAGGCCGTCGCCGTCGTGCGTCTTTTCAGCAGTTTCCGTGGGTGAATGCGGCGGCAGCGGGGCTACTGGTAGCTGTTGGTGCCGGGGCCGTTCTGACCAGCGTGCTCAATAGCGGTATGTCGCCCCAAGCAGGAGATTCTGCCGTGGTGTTGGAAAATGCGCCGCAGAGCTCGCCGGAGTATGCCCCCAGTCTTCCTCCCGATGCCGGTGTCGACGCGGCTCCAGGGACTGCTCCAGAAGCTCCCGCGCAGGGAGCCGCTCCGCCCGAGAGTTTTTCGGCCCAGGTGCCGTCGACCGCGCCGGAAGTGTCGCCCGGTAGCGCGGGAGTGCCGACAGCGCCCCGCACCGGTCCTGAAGCGCCGGCGGCAGGGGTCGCTGTTCCGCCCAATGGGGCGGCCAAAGCCCCGGCTGTTGGCCCGCCGCCTCAGAGTGACCCCTTTAGCCAGACTCAGCCGACGCTGCCTCCCGATACGGCTAGAACCGGAGGGGGTTCGAACCCGGCAGCCCTTAGCGCACCACCCGCCCCTGCCGCCGAATCGGGCAGCCCTCAGGGTAGCCCACTTGCCTCAGCCGATCCAGCGGTTGGGACCACGGCGAATGCCCAGCCGGACCTAGCCGACCAGGCGACGGCTCTGGAGACTCTGCGACGAACGCTGCAGCAGCAGTGGCAGCCTCCGGCGGACCTTAGCGCGCCTCTGGTGTATATCTTGATCATCAACGAGGCCGGACGCCTGCAGTCAGTCGAGCCCCAGAGCGCTCAGGCGGAAACCTATCGCGATCGCATTCCCTTTCCGCCGCTGGGCACGGCTCTGACGTCGCCCCGAGATACGGCCTGGCGAGTGCGCCTGACGCTACTGCCCACGGGAGAGGTCACCCTGCTATAAAGACCAATTTGGGCAGCCAGGGTATTACCCGTTTGGCTGGGAGGCTCGGCGCTTCTGCAGGATTTTCTTTCGCGCGGTCATCATGGCCTTGTCGACCGGAAAGCCTGCTACCGGAATCACCTGGAAGCGGCGTTCTTCCTCTAGCTTCTTAAGCTCGGTGTAGTCTACCCAGTGGATGCAGTCTACCGGGCAGGTATCAATGGCTTCCTGAATCACTTCGTCTGTGTCGCCGTCCTGGTTGTAAACACGGGAGCGGCCGTGATCAGGCTCCATATAAAAGGTGTTGCGGGCAATATGAGCGCAGTGCTTGCAGCCAATGCAGGCGATTTCATCAACGTAGACGCCCTTTTGCCGGAACAGGCCACCGAGCTCAGGCTCAAAGCCAGTGCGGTTCTCCTGGTGGCGCAGGAGGCCGCCTAGTTCGGGCTCGAGGCCGGTGGGGGCTGTAGGACTGTCTGAACCTTCCGGGATACCTGCGAAGGCTGTTAAATCCGGAGCATTAGGGTTGTCCATAGGGCAGCGTGAATGGGTAGACAGGGCAGTGTGTGCTAGAAGGATGGCTGAGGCTATTGGGGGTTGGCGAAGCATGCCCAGAACTTAGGGTGGTTGGAAATACCTGACGATTAGTGGAGCGCGGCTGGGCACTGTGGGGAGGAAGGTTCAGCCAGAGGAACCTGGGTGCTGCTCCGCAGCCTCTCGATAAACCCACTCCAAGTAGGTGGAGACAGAAGAAGGACCGAATCTAGGGCAGAGGGTATATACAGAACAAGGGGCTCATGCCCCTTGTTCTACTGTTGATGTTTTATATAACAACTGTATGTCGGGGGCTTAGCCGTTCCAGCGCTGCACCACTAGGCGGATGGAGCCGTCGTTGTTGACCTGCTGCTCGGAGATCTGGAAGCCCTGTTTGGAGGACTCGTTGATTACGGTGTGGAACGCATAGCGCTGGGTCACCTGGTTGAGGAAGCCATCAACGGTGAGGGGCTGCTGCCAGTACTGGAGGTCAGCTACCAGCTCATATTCATTAGTCGCGCTGTTGCGGCGGAAGCCGATGTCGTAACCGTTGTTTTGCTCAATGACAACGTCGGCCACCTGGGTTTGCCCCTGATATCCGCGGACTTCCACAGGGCCAGACTTCCAGTCGGTGCCCAGGTCGGTCAGAGCCGCTTGTAGGGATTCGAGGTTGCGAATTTTGGTTTTGATCTGGCTAAAGTGTGACATGTTAACCGTTGATGAACTAGATAAAGGAGGACTAAACCCTAATTACCACTCGCTGTAGGAAACCTGCGCCTGGGTTTGCTCGTAGGCATTTTGGGTGACAGGCTGGGTGTAATAGTCGGAAGTCGCCTGCTGGGAAACTACATTGCCGAGCTGCGCTTCGATAGCGGCAGTAACCTCTGCGCAAGAGGCACCGACAATGCCTGTCACCATCTCTTTGACCCGCCCGTCGGGATAAATGATGAACTCAAGTGTTTCCATACAGCCTCGAACCTCTACTCCTACTTAGATTAAGTTCTGTAAACTGCGCTAGCCTCTACCGATTGACCTAGCACCACCCAACCAACTGGCCTATTAGCTGCATGACCCCTGAATCACATGGTGTATTGATCCCAGGCAATAAGACTTTGAAGAAGCCAATTAACCAGTGGATCCTATTGACCTACGAATTTATAACTAATGGGTCTATCAATGGGTAGAACCGGAGCGGAAAAATCGGTTAGTCGGCTGAAACTTTCTTCATACTACCGAGCTGTTCAGAGACCGCTGGTAAAGTTTCATTATGAAATTTAATGCAGTTTATTGAACCTGCGAGTCAGCACATCAGCTAGATGTAGTTTCGCGTAACTTCTAGAGGCCGTCAAGCCAGGGATAGAAAGAAACGGTTTGTGGAGAGGGTTTCAGCCATTGATTCCAAGCAAAAGAGTTATATTTCTTAACGCGGCGTGCGGTTGCTGACCTTATTTGCTGAAGCTTAATCAAGCGACTTCAGCAAATAAGCGAGTGAAAATTCTCTCTTGAGGGTGATTAAGCCCAAGGGTGAACTGCTTAGGGTTGATAGCAGTTGAGCCCGATTAAACCTGCCCTTGACCTCCACCTCCGCCAGCCCTCAGCAGATTTTGAAAACGCGCCTGAAGCAGGCCCGCCAACTGCTCTTTTGCGATCGCGCCGCCAAGCGCCTTTATCCCCTCACAGCCTACCTCCGGCCTCAAACGATTGCCGGGTACATCGGCTTTTTGGGCCACCAGAACTTGGGCGACGAGATTTTGTTTGAGGCGTTTCAGAAGCTTTTTGAGGACTGGCAGCTGCTTACCTACGATGGCGCAATCGAGTCAGTCCACAATCCGCCCTTTTGCTACTACCCCCTAGAGCTGAGGCTTTACCAGCAATGGGTCCAGCCATCCCCGTTTTACCAGCTAGTGTTTCTAGGCGGCGGCACCTTGATCAATCGCCGCCAGTACCTCAGCCGCTTTCAGCACGTTCTCCAGCAGCAGATTCCGGGAGTCGTTTTTGGCACTGGCGTTGCCGACCCCGCCTTTCTCCAGTCCAAGGGCGACACTGAGCAGTTCCAGCAGCAGATCCGCCAGTGGGTGCCGCTGCTGAAGGATGCAGCAATGGTGACCGTGCGTGGCCCGCGCTCAGCTCAAATTTTGGCGGATCACGGCCTGTCTACGCCCGAAGTGGTTGGTGACCCGGCGCTGGCGGTCTGCTTGCAGCGGCCTGTTCCTCACTCGCGAACGGGCGTTATTGGAATTAACGTGGGCAGCCATGGAACGTTGTGGGGCGATCAGGCGCAGGTGGAGGCTGCTGCTGCTGAGCTGATCGGGCAGTTAATTGCGATGGGACGGCAGGTTGAGCTACTGCCCTTTGATCCGGGCGATTTGAAGCTGAGCCAGCGCTTGCTTCAACAGTTCGAGGCGGCTCCCGATCAAGTATCAATTTGGCCCCACTTCACTCGCCCTAAAGCAACCCTGAAGCGAATTCACCACTACGACCTGGTCATTGGGCAGCGGCTTCACGCTTGCGTTCTCGCCTGCGGCTGCGGCGTGCCGTTCATTGCGCTTAAGTACGAGCCCAAGTGCGACGACTTTCTCGACTCGGTGGGGATGCAGGAATTTTCGCTGCGAACCGATGCCCTGCAGGTTGAGATGCTGCTGAGCTTAGTGCGACAGATTGAGCAGGATTACGATGCTCACTGCCAAAGGCTGATTGCTGTCAGCCAGCATTATCAAGCCCGACTGCAGCAAGCCGCTGTGACCGTTAGGAGTTTGGTGTCATGCGCGTGATGTTTGTAACGGGGGCCTACCGCCCCGAGCGCTGCGGTGTGGCAGACTATACAGCCCACCTGCGGCAGCATTTGGACAAGGCGGGAGTCGCTTCCACCGTCTTGACGACTCATGCAGCGGCTGAGGCCGTCAGGGATTCTATTGAAGATTGCAGTGTCTATGGGGCGGTGGCTGACTGGAAGCTGCCCAGCCTGCTGC
>DATNQE010000540.1:0-3244 GCA_036702895.1 Trichocoleus sp.
CCATCGGACAAACCTACAGCAGGGCAAAATAGAAGCCAATAAAATAGGCGTACGGTAACTTCTTAGCGCCTTAGAAGAAGCTTTTTGCACAGCATGGACAACTAGATAACCACAATTCAATGTTCAAAAATTTCTTAATAAACGCGATTTGAGACAGCCCGTAAATTCTTCACGGACTACGGTTGACGCAGCCTGGTTATGTGCGTATGCTCTTTCCTTAAGCTGCTTTTCGAGGCAGCTTATTTGCAGAACCGAAAATTCTGGCGGTACCTGAGAGTGCGCTCACACGTCTCAGATACCTGACCCGCAACCTGGTTGTAGCAGATTGACGGGCTAGGGGATATTGTGCCCTAGCCACTCCAATTTTGCACTTCAATAGCGGCGTGGCTAGGGTTTTCGGGTCTGTTTTCCTCGTCAACCCAAGCAAAGGAAAACAACCCTCATGTTTGAAGAGTTTGAGTCGGACGCTGACGCGCCCAAAGTTCCGCCTGCCAACTCGGCCAAGCCCGAGCCCCACCAGGAGCGAGTGCGCCACGTGCTCTACGGCGGCCTGAGGGGAATCGACCGCACGATCAAAATCCTCCACGTGCTGCGCTACGCCGAGCCCAACGACTGGAGCGAGCCCATTCCCACCGACAAGCCCAATCAGTGGATGGTGATTATGACCAAGCTTCTGCTGATCGAGTAAGGAGCCGGGTAGATCCCGGGGTTCTGCTTAGATGCCTATATATGGCTTAAAGCCTTACAAAGAACTCCGGGATCTTTTCCTCTCAACCAAAGACTGGCTTTAGAAAAACCTTGAGAACTCGTTGCTTCTAGTCAAAGCGGTGATTTCCTCCATGAGGGCTGTTTGGAATGACACACGCCTTACTGAGTTGAGATGCTTCATTCATAAGCGATGCTTTAACGATGACGCAAAAAGTACAAGAACGCATTATTAATTGAGCCCTTTTCTTTAATTCAAGGGCGACATTTGCTGATTAACCGCCCTGTTTCTTGATTTGATCGCGCTGCTCATTGATTTGATCGCGACGATCATTGATTTGACCGCGCTGTTTCTTGATTTAATCGCGCTAATTATTGAATCAGTCGCGCCGATCCTTGATTCGACCCCGATGATTCTTGATTTAATCGCGGCAATCATTGAATCAGCCGCGACGATCCTTGAATAGATCAGGGCGTTTTTTGATTTAATCGCGGCAATTCTTAAATTTGCCTTGCCCTAAGTTTGTTCAGTCGATCGTTCCTCGACTCCGAAATGCCTCTGCAGCCTTGGCTCCTTTTCAAATTCTCAAATCCTGGTTTGATGCCTACAGTTTGTCCTAAAACCTCAGCAAACCTCGAGATCTTCTCTTCATCCTCCAGATCCCGGGTTTCTGCTCTGGTGCCTATAACTAGTCCTGAAACCCTAGAATCTTAGCTAGCGGGTCTCCCCATAGCCCCTTGCAGATTGCTATAGAGTGGAAATGGCCTGTTTACGGGTATTTCGGCTCCATGTTTCAGGCGACCCGGCGGCGGTTAGCTTTGTGGTACACGGCGGTGACGGCAGTGCTGCTGCTGCTATTTGCCAGCGGCTTCTATTTATATGTGCGAACCACGCTGGTAGAGCGGGTTGATGACACTCTCAACCACGTTGTTGAAATCGTGCAGCGGTCGCTGGTCATCGAAGCCGGAGAGCCGGGGGGGCGAGTATTGACTGCGGTGGGCGTAGTAGAGCCCCCCATGCAGGTCAACGTCGAGGCTAGCTTTCGCGACAATGCGCCCACAGGCGAGGACGATCACATCGATCTGGAGTGGATTGGGCCAACGGGAGAGCTGCTGTGGACCACCCTCTCCGAGCCGCTGCCCGAGCCGCTGCACGTCAACCCAGACGGAGAAACCGTAAGGATTAATAATGAGCAGGTCTACCGCCAGGTGACCCAGCGGGTACAGCAGGGGCATCAGGTGCTGGGCTACCTGCGGGTGAGCCACCCCTGGTTTGAAGTAGCCAAACCCAGCCGGCGGCTAATTTTGGATTTGGCGCTGGGCACCAGCCTCATGGTAGGCACAGTCGCGGGGATCGGCTGGCTGCTCTCGGGGATTGCGATCGCACCCGTGCGCGACTCCTACCAGCAGCTCAAGCAGTTCACCGCCGATGCTTCCCACGAGCTGCGCAACCCTATTGCCGTCATTCAAACCAACGTGCAGGTCGCCCTGGATGATCCCGATCCAGACGTGGCGTTTCAACAGGGCCAACTGCAGGTGATCGAGCGGCTGACGCGGCGGCTGGGGCGACTGGTAGACGATCTGCTATTTTTGACCCGGCAGGAGAGCGGGCTGGTGCCGCTGCGGCGAGAGCCCTTTGATCTCGATCTGCTGCTGGCAGAGGTTACCGAGGAGCAGCAGGTGATTGCCCAGGATCAGGAGATCAAGCTAACCTACAGCGTTTTGGCTCCGGTGGCGGCCCTCAGTAAGGGCGGCGCTGAAGAGGCCGAGCTGATTGATCCCGACAAGTTTACAGCGGTGGGCGACCCTGACCAAATTACCCGGCTCTTTACCAACCTGATTGGCAACGCCCTCCAATACACGCCCAAGGGGGGCCTAGTTGAGGTCAAGCTGCAGGCGGTGCGGTACCAGGGGCAGCTCTGGCTCCAGGTAGCGGTCAAAGACACGGGGATCGGTATTACCGCCGAAGCTCTGGCCCACGTGTTTGATCGCTTTTACCGGGTTGATCCGGCCCGCAGCCGCAGCATGAACGGCGCTGCCGGATCGGGGTTGGGGCTTGCGATCGCAAAAGTCATTGTTGACAACCACAAAGGCTATATTCGGCTGGAGAGCCAGCCCGGCCAGGGTACCCTGGTGACCGTGCAGCTTCCCCGGCTTCCGCTGGCGGTTAAGGGCGCTGGCTAGGCTCTCGTGGGGTTGTGCAGTAGCAGAGCCGCTTTCCTTCTTCAGAAGGAGTCTAGGTGGTGCGGGGATCTTTAGGGTGAACTATAGTCACATCAGGACGGTACGTTAAGTTATGACATTAAGTCTTAGAGCGGTTAGGGGAAGGAGCGCTAGGATAGGCTAACGCACTCCTGGGCAAGGGAATCGATGCTTGATCTGGCGTTTCTCCCTGCTTGGCCCCTGGCTTAACCGCCCAGCACCCTCTAGTGGTCATTGAGATTTTTAAAAATTCTATTGAGCCTTCTGCCCTGCGCCCTGTTCCTCAGGCTTTACGGGACGCCTTATTTAAGGCATTACGGGGGTTGCGCTGCTGCCC
>DATNQE010000634.1:0-13058 GCA_036702895.1 Trichocoleus sp.
TCGTCGGGAGGTCATCTGCAATACTGCCACCACTGCAGATAGGCCCCTTAATATGACCATGGGGAGCTTGCTGGGTTTGACTACCCGCAGGTGGGATGGTTGCTGTTGTCATGTGCTTGCGCCGTGGATTAGCGCTAGCGGCCGCCCCTGCTCTGGTAGCTTTCTTAAAGCGCTGGAGGGGTAAGACTTTAGCGAATAGTCACCAATTCCAACAGCAGATTGTTTTTCGTTAGATTTTTTTATTTTTTTTAACCCTAATCGGCATCGACCGGTGCGCTCTCATTTAATTGAGATCTGGTAATTAAGATCTGGCAAACTCTGTAGATTCACAGCCCTATGACGTCGGAGCAGTTTATCCCATCTCTCGACTCAGATCCTGGTCCTTGGCAGCACTCAGCCTCGGACCCAGGCTTGGGTTGGGTAGCTCAGCGGCTTGCCGTTAGCGGTGAGCGTAGCCGTCTTGTGCAGGAAGCGCTCGATACGCTGCGTATAGCGTTGGCAATCGACCGGGTAGTGCTGTATTCCTTGGCAAACCCCCGAGGGACGCGATCATGGCGTGGTCAGGTTACCGCCGAATCCTTAGTCGACCCGTCTCTGTCGATTTTGGGCACAACTGGGGTCGATAACTGCTTTGGCGACAGCCATGGCCGGCCCTACCTGCAGGGGCAGGTGCATGCGATCGCAGATACCGCCATCGCCGAACTCCATCCCTGCCACCGCAGCTTTTTGCAGAACCTGCATGTTCGAGCCAGCATGGTAGCTCCCATTTTGCTGCAGCAAAGGCTCTGGGGCCTGCTGGTGGTGCACCACTGCAAAGCGCCCTACCTCTGGTCAGCTGTCGACATTGCCACGCTTAGTCAAATGGCCCACGAACTGAGCCAGGTCAACACCCTCCAGCGTCACCGCTAGAAACAGCCCTGTTCTACTCTTTCACGCTTCTGATCTCGCTCTAGCCTGCTCTCTTCATGGTCGACGAAACCTATCAGCGCCACCGCCAATGGATGCTGCGCGCGCTAGAGCTCGCTGATAGTGCGGCGGCGGCTGGAGAAGTGCCCGTCGGGGCCATTGTGGTGGGTCCACACGACCAGCTGGTAAGCCAGGCAGTCAACCGTAAAGAGCAGGACCACGACCCCACAGCCCACGCTGAGATTTTGGCCCTGCGGCAGGCGGGGCAGGCGCTTGGCACCTGGTACCTTACTGACTGCACCCTTTACGTCACATTAGAGCCCTGCCCTATGTGCGCTGGAGCGTTGATTCAGAGCCGCTTGGGGCTGCTGGTGTATGGCGCTGACGATTTCAAAGCTGGGGCTATTCGCTCTGTGCTAAATCTGCCAGATAGCGCCTGCTCCAACCACCGTCTGCCGGTGCTGGCGGGTGTGCTCGCCGCTCCCTGTCGGCAGCAGCTCCAGAGCTGGTTTGCCCAGCAGCGTCAAAAATCTGGTCTGCAGTAGTGTAGACTCCGCCTGTGGAGTCCGTCGGTGTCGCCAGCGCCCGCGTGATAGCTGTGTGAGCCCTGCCGTAAGTGGGTGCTTCCACCCTCCGGAGCGGCACATAGGCAAGCCAAGTTTCTGGCCTGCTCTCCTGTTCGCTGCCTAAGAGGGCTCACTGCTAAAAGCAGCTATCCTCGAACTTTTAGCGGTCCTGGCCGTCTACTGGAATTTGAGCGAACCCTTCCGGGCAATATGATTCTATAGATAGAGACAGGACACCGTGAAAACTGTCCCTATCGCTGAATACGCCGTTCGCTAGACGCTCTAAGGTGTTACTAACAAAACCAACAGAGGTCTTTGGGTTCTGCCGTTATGGTTTCACTGCCTTCCCTAGCCATGCCAACTCTCCAGCTTTCAGCTAAGGACACAGGACATATTCAGACCAAACCCACGACCTCCCGGTGTTCCCCTTTCTGACTCCCCTCGCTTATTTCTTGGGACGGCGTTTGCTGCTGCCTCTCTACTTCGGCAAGATCACCGTGAGTGGTCAGGAGTACTTGCCTACTGAGGGGCCCATTATTCTGGCCCCGACCCATCGAGCCCGATGGGACTCTATTGTTTTGCCGGTGGCGGCAGGGCGTCCGGTCACAGGCCGCGACCTGCGTTTCATGGTGACCTCTGATGAGGTTAAGGGGCTGCAAGGCTGGTTCATCCGACGGCTAGGTGGATTTCCGGTCAACGTCAGGCGCCCAACCATTTCCAGTCTGCGCCACGGCATTGACCTGCTGCTTGACCGGGCCATGCTGGTGATTTATCCGGAGGGCGGTATTTTTCGGGATAACCGGGTGCATCGCCTCAAGCCGGGCCTGGCGCGACTGGCGGTTCAAGCAGAAGATATTGAGCCAGGATTGGGCGTTCGGATTGTGCCGGTTAGCCTACATTACGAACAGCCATTTCCGAGCTGGCGCAGTCGGGTACACATTACCTTTGGCCAACCCCTGGTTGTAGCCGACTATATTAGCCATGATTCTACAGCGGAGGCCCTCAAGGCCCAGGCTAAGCAGCTCACCGCTGATTTGCAAAATTCTCTGGTAGCTCTGTCAGTCGGTTCTCAGCCCAGTTCTTGCTCTGAGTCTTCCTCGGCCGCCTAGCGATGGGTCTGCCTGCTGTAGCGCCGTCCTAAATTTCGGCTCTAAATCCCTAATATCAGCTCCCACTGGCGAATTTGTCCCGTAGCGCCAGGGGCATAGTCAACGGCTAACAGCTGCCAGTTTCCAGCCGCCGGGCGCCCCAGCAGCCGAGTTAGCACAGCCGTATTGGCTAGGGTGTAAGTCTGTCGCAGCTGCGTTTGAGTTCCCAGGGTGCGGCTCTGGAGCAGGGCTCGTTCGCCGTCAGGGGCAACTAGGGTGAGATCAAGATCGCCTAAAAACTCGTGGTCGACCTCGACCTTGACCTGCAAATCCTGCACCTGGCCCGTGTCGGCAATGCGAACGCTGCTGGCTACCCCGCCCGGATTGGCATCGGGAATGGCGACGGCTGTGGTGTTTTGCGATCGCACTACCCGCCGCACGGCTCTGCCGCTGTAGGCTCGCCGCCGGGCCTCCTGCACCGCCTTAAAAGCGTTTACTTTGCCGTAGCCAAACCAGAGAGAATGGCCCTTTTGGTCATAGGTGCCGTAGTGCAGACCGAGCTGAGGGTCAGGATTTGGATCGACAACTTTATCGGCGGTAGCCTGCAAAATCTCGCGCACTTCGCGAGCCGTCAAATTGGGATTGGCTGAGAGCATTAGCCCCACAACGCCAGCGGCTACTGGACAAGAGCTAGAGGTGCCGCCAAAGGTGTTGGTGTAGTTGTCGGTGCCGTAGCCTGCTCCCTGAATGCGATCGCTCGTCACCATGCCTCGCCCCGGCAGCGCTTTTTGAACGGTGGGGCCGGTAGATATGCTGCCAATCTGCGGCAGAGCCATATTGGGCGGTGCGTTGTTGCTGGGGGCAGCGATGGCAATGTCTGCTCCCCAGCTGCTGTAGGCAGCTTTGAGCCCGAGACTGGTCGAGGCCGACACCGCAATCACATCGGGATGCACCGCAAAGCCGCTGAGCCATTTAGTTTCCCCCTTCACCACCTCTTTAGGCCAGCCCCGCTCGTTGACCGTGCCGTTAATGGGGCGATTGGAGTTGCCTGCTGAAAACAAAATGACGCAGCCCTTGCCACCGCGACCCTTCGTTGCTGCCCGCATAATGGCTGCCTGCTGCCGCAAAGACAGCGAGTAATAAATTGAGGCTGGGGACCAGCTGCAGGAAATTACCGCTGCCCCCTGCGCCACCGCCCCATCAAATAAGCGCTCAATAGACTGGTCATCCAAAAAACCTGTGGTACGAATCGGCATGAAGGCGCAGCCGGGAGCAACCCCAACGATGCCGCTGTTGTTCTCCTCGCCAATAGCGAGCCCTGCGACTGAAGTGCCGTGGTTTTCGTCCGCGGTCATCGGTAGGGGCGCATTGTCTCGGTCCTTTAAATCGCTAGGGGCCACCAGCTTGCCTGTGCCCTGCAGGTCGGGATGCTCCAGATCAAAGCCGTCGTCGCTGACGGCAATGACGATAGAGCGGCTGCCGCGAGTAATGTTCCAGGCTTGCTCCACATCGATGTGGGAGCCCGGTGCTAAAGCATTGCCGCCACTGTGAAACAGGTGCCACTGCTGTGGGTAGAGGTTGTCGCTGGGCCGATACAGCAAATCTGTCTGCACCACCACGTTGGGCTCGGCCGCCAGCACCTCCGGCAGGCGCATCAGCCGGTTGGCAATTTTGAGGGGGTTTTCTGTAGCGGCAGGGGTGGCTTCAAAGATGTAGGTGTTGGGAATGCCCTCTAGGGGCTGGCGCTGCCGCAGGCCAAAGGGAGCTGCGATCGCATCCACGTGCTGAGCAGCGATATCGGGCTGAAACTGAATCGTCAGCTGCTCGGTGAGATAAACATAGGTCTGGGGACTCACTGCCAGGTGGTACACATGGCTAGCAAAACTCACCTCCGCAATCTGACGGGCAGTCTCTAGAGCCGCCTCCAGATGCTCCGGCAGCACCGTCCATTCCATCAGCTCCCCCCGCGCTACGGGCCGTACGCTCTGAGCCTCAATTTGGGTCTGCACCGCTGCCAGATCGTCAGGACCGCGTAGGCGCGTGGTAAAGCGATCAGTGGCTTTCTCCAGCAGCAGTTCCTCGCCGCCCCGCTGCAAGATCAGCCCCTCATGCCCGGCTCTGACACCTGGTTGCAGGTCAGGTCGGGTCGAGTTGTTCTGACTAGGTCCTATTCCGGTCATGCTAGAGACCTCATGGCGACTGGCTAATGGCGGTTTAACCGCTGAAACACCTTCCCAGAACATATCTCCAGGAACATACTGCAGCCGCTGACCGTCTAAGCAAAATGCCCTGTAAAATAGCTTCTTTCAAGCGTGCTTTCAGTATGCTTTCAGGTCATTCCCAGGGCTGGTTCAGGGGCCTTTCTCCCCGGGGCAGTACTCTGGGGATCACACAGGCCAATTGCAGCATACCGAAATGATAAGATACCCCAGTATCTTGTTTAATCGGCTGTTTTCATCAGCTGTTACTGCCTGGCTGCTTCCACTGGCTGTTTTTAACCTGTAGAAATTCATGGCCGTTCCTCCTATGGTTCGTTTGTTTCGTACTTCGTTGGCGGGTGTAGCCCTGTCTTTGGCACCCTTGCTGCTGCCTGTGGGCCCCGCTGCGGCTCAGATGATCGACCCATCTTCCCAAACGCCGCCCCCTGAACAAACCCAGGAGCTCAACGAGCTGCGGCCCCTAAACCAGGCCTCTAGCAGCCTCAGCATTGCCTCCGGGCAGCAGCTTATGACCGAGGCGACTGATGCGATCGCAAATCAAAACTATGCCCAGGCGGCTGAAAAGCTATCTACGGCTCGGCAGGCGTTCAACCAAATGTCTAACTATTACCAGGAGCTAGCTACCATGTTCCTGGGAGTCGACACCCGGCTCAACCAAAGCAACCGCGCTAAAGCTTTAGAAACGGCCCAGCTGCGGGATCAGGCCAGCTACCAGCTAGCCCTGGTGTATCGCGCCCAAAATCGGCCAGATCAAGCGGTACCCCTACTGATGGAAATTTTGCGCAGTCAGCAGCCCACCCGCGACCTGGGCCAGCGCGCCTATCAGCAGCTATTTGAGCTGGGCTTTGTAGACGAGCCCTTTGGCCGAGGCGCAACTACCTCGTCGTCCCAGTAGGACTGCTTCAAGAAGAGGCCAGTTCGCTACACTAGAGTTGAAGTCGTATCGAGTTCTGCTAGCGCGCGATATTCCGTCAGCGCGTCGGCGGTACCCACCTTTTAATTGGCGCATTTGTACTGAGGAATTTCGCATGATCAGCCCCGATCAGGTTGAGGCAATGATCAAGGCCGGGCTGCCCGATGCGCAGGTTCAGGTCGAGGATTTAACGGGCGGCGGTGACCACTATCAGGTCACTGTGGTGTCGTCCCAGTTCCAGGGACGCAGCCTGGTGCAGCAGCATCAGCTGGTCTACGGGGCTGTGCGAGAAGCGATGTCTTCCGAAGCCATTCACGCCTTGGCCTTAAAAACCTACACCCCAGAAACTTGGGCCTCAAGCCGCTCGGCCTAAGCTCGATACCATCACTTAAGGAGACCCCCTCAGCTATGGCATCCGAAACCCAAGAGCGTATTCAGCAGCTCATTCAAAACAACAAAATCATGGTCTTCATGAAGGGCAATAAGCTCATGCCCCAGTGCGGCTTCTCCAACAACGTTGTGCAGATTCTCAACGTGTTGGGCGTCCCATTTGAGACCTGCGACGTGCTTGCGGACTACGAGATCCGTCAGGGCATCAAAGAGTTTTCCAACTGGCCAACCATTCCTCAGGTGTATATCAACGGTGAGTTTGTTGGTGGTTCCGACATCCTGATCGAGCTGTACCAGAATGGCCAACTGCGGGAAATGGTTGAGGTTGCTCTAGCTTCCTAAAGCAGGAGGGTCTCGCGTTTGAGCCTTGGCCCTAGGGTTGAGACTCTTACTGTTTAGTCAGCGACTCAGCCCACAGATGGCCCCTTAAGTCCCATTTCAGAAAGTCCTTTAGGCTCAAACAATTAAAGCCTCCTTTGGTAATCAACAGACTGTCTTGCACGGAATGCAAGATCTGGCTTGTTAGAACCGAAGGAGGCTTTGCTTTGGCTGACCGCAGCGACGCAGCCAATGTATCGCAGGTAAAGACTATTTGAAAAAAGCATCAGGGTAGAATGCACCCTTTGCTTGGGGCCGTTTGGCAGGGAATGGTTACGTAATTGCTCATTCCCTTCTGCAGCAACCGCTAGGGCGACTGCTGCCTGTGGCGGTTAGAAAGGCGGTGATTAGAAGTAGTCGGGTTCAGATTCGGGTTCGGGCACTACAAAGTTGGAGGTATCGTGGAGAAACCGTAGGATTTCCTCCTCCAGTCGGTGGACCAAGTAGGGTTCCAGAGCATCGGCGTGGCGCAGGGCAGTCAGATAGCCTTCCAGGTAGAGACGCAGCTCATCGGTGCGGTATCCCCGGTTCCACTGCTCCACAAGGGCATCAGTGATGCGCTGGTAGTATCGAATGGATCGAGCGTCCTGAAGCATAGGTCGTTTGAATTACATCAGGGTGGAATGCGTGCTGACGAAACAAAAGGTCTGTGAGCATCTGAGCTACGGAGTGCAACGAAAGCGGGCGTTTTGTAATCTTGCCCCGACTTTAATTACATTAGATTTAACTTACCAGGCTCCCAGGGGTTCTCACAAATCTTTTATTCCTGATTTATACGCTAAATCTCAGGGAAATTCCTGAGTCTTAGGGAGGGTAACGCTAGCTACAAAACCTCTGATCTTCGTTTGTTAGTCTTAGAGGCATTAATCTCGCGCCGTTTCTCCTGTGTGTTTCAGTGGGATCTGTTTCAGTTCAGATTATTGAAGGCAATCCCCATTTGCGATCGCTGCTCGGTTGGCATCTGCAGCAAGCGGGATACAAGGTCTTTCAGGCAGCAGATATTGTGCGCGCTAGGGACACTTTCCAAACGCGCCATCCCGATCTTGTCATTTTAGACTCCCAACTGCCTGATGGGGATGGATTAGAGCTGTGCCGCTGGCTTCACGGACAGGGGCAGCCTTTGGTGCTTATCCTCTCTGCCTCTAGTGGCGAAGCTGACATTGTTTCGGGTCTCAAAGCGGGGGCCGATGACTATCTAACCAAGCCATTCGGTATGCAGGAGTTTTTGGCACGGGTAGAAGCCCTAACCCGACGTATACGCACCCTAGCTGCCCCAGCTTCCCTGGCCTACGGCGATCTCAATATTGACTTAGTGCAAAGGCGGGTGCGCTTCCGCAACGAGTTCATCGACCTGACGCCTCAAGAGTTTAGCCTGCTGTTTGTGCTGACCCAAGCTGCGGGTTCTCCCCTCAGCCGCACAGACCTGCTGCGCCGAGCCTGGCCCGACGCTATCGATAATCCCCGAACGGTAGACACGCACATTTTGTCCCTGCGCAAGAAGATCGAGGCTGACCCGCGCCAACCCAGCATTATCCAAACTGTGCGCAACGTCGGCTACCGCTTCAATATTGAGCGTGTTGTCGCCGAAGCCGCCCAAACCCACAACGGCCACCTAAGCCAGCCTAGCCTGGCTTCCTCCTAGCTTAATCACAAGCAAGCTTTAACCTGTCTCCTAAGCCCCAGCAAAGCGTCTCATGAGGCTTTTGGAGGGCGTGTAGCGCCTTCTTCGGAGAAAACCTAAGAGCTCCAACCGCTTGTCGAGTTTGTGGGCTCTGCATCAATTTAAAGAGAAAGCCTAGCGCACTCTCAACCTTGCGGCGGTTGACGTTCGTTTCAGGCCCGCCTTTATTGCGCTAGCGGCGAGGAGACAAGCTTTTCATTTATGGTGAAAACAACTATAATCGAAATTGTCTCTATGTATGACTTGGACTAAAAAAGACTGCCGTGTTTACTGCTGTTCAGCCTAGTTTCTCAGCTTCTTCCACGCCACATGACCTGTTCGAGGCGATCGAACAGCTTAAACAAGAGCTAAATGCCATTATCCTGGCTCATTACTACCAAGATCCCGACATTCAAGACGTTGCTGACTATATCGGCGATTCTCTAGGACTTTCGCAGCAGGCTGCGGCTACAAATGCTGACGTCATTGTGTTTGCTGGAGTCCACTTTATGGCAGAAACTGCCAAAATTCTGAACCCAAACAAGCTAGTGCTGCTGCCGGACCTCAACGCAGGGTGCTCCCTTGCCGATAGCTGCCCGCCCGACCAGTTTGCTCGTTTTAAAGCGGCTCACCCCAACCATATAGTGGTTTCCTACATTAACTGCACGGCAGAAATCAAAGCCCTCAGCGACATTATCTGCACCAGCTCCAACGCGGTTAAGATTGTCCAGCAGATTCCTGCCGATCAACCCATCATTTTTGCGCCCGATCGCAACTTGGGCCGTTACGTCATGCACCAAACCGGGCGCGATTTAGTGCTGTGGGAAGGGAGCTGCATGGTACACGAAATCTTTTCTGAGAAGAAGCTAGTGCAGCTCCAGATGGAGTATCCCAACGCAGAGATCGTGGCGCACCCAGAATGCGAGGAGGTCGTGCTGCGCCATGCTCACTTCATCGGCTCCACGACAGCACTGCTCAAATACGTTCAGAGCAGCGCCAACGACCAGTTCATCGTGGTCACCGAGCCCGGCATCATCCACCAGATGCAGAAGCAGCTGCCCGAGAAGCTGTTTATTCCGGCGCCACCGACGTCCTCTTGCGCCTGCAATGAGTGCCCGCACATGCGGCTCAACACATTGGAGAAGCTCTACCTAGCCATGAAACACCGCCAACCCGAAATAACCCTACCCGAGTCGGTGCGGCTGGCGGCGCTGTGGCCCATCCAGCGAATGCTGGAAATGAGCGTTTGATCGGGTATGGCTGTTGCCACATTGCTGAGGACATTTAATTTTAGAGGTATGGGGGCAAAGCCCCTAGCCAGAGGTTCCACCCCTCCACCCCGTCCTAATTCCAGTAGATATCGCTATAGCTAGCCTAAGAAAGATGGGCAAAGGTTACTAGCCCTTTGCCCATCTTTCAAAGCCCACCGAAATTTTAAGAGTAGGAACGGGGATTAGGCCCCCTCCATAAATCGCCGCAGGTGGTCGGTCATGCGATCAATAAGTCCCTGAGGTTGGCGGAGGTCTTCCTTAGCTGCCTGCTCTACCCGCTGCACCACATCATCTGGTAAATCCAGTAGGGTCAGTAGCTGTTGATAGGCAGCTTCTTCTTCCGGGTTTATGACCGACTCATCGGGGGTCCGGGCGCTGGCGCTGATTACTTCATACCCTAGCTGCAGTACAACTTCTCTCTCAGCTTGGCTGGAGAGCTTGGGTACGAGCTCACCTAGAGGAATATTCTGCATCAGGTAGTCTCGCAGTTCCTCTCGTAAAATCTGCTGCCGCTCAGCAGTCGCAGCGAACAGGCCGCTAAAGCGATCGAGCATGAGATTAACTTCTTCAGTCGCTAAATTGCCATCGCTCCAAGCTAAGGAAGCCACAATCCGCATGAGCGTCATTTGGCGGGGCGAAATGGAAGGCGGAGGCGGGGGTTGTAAAACCATAGTCGTGTCCTCATTCCAACAGCATTCAGAGTGAATGCCCGACTTTGAGTTCACCGTATCACGCCCTTTTGGATCCGGGTGGCGATGTTATTAATGTCTACAGAATTAACCTCATCAGCGCTAAATGAACTGTAGAAGTTCTTGACGCTTTAGGTCTTTAGAGACTTGAACAGATGAGGCTTATGGTCTGCCTGCTAGCTGCTTGAGCTGCTTAAGGTTAACCAACGTAATTACGGAGCGCTCTGGCTCAACTTTAAGCCAGCCTCGCTCGGCCAGTTTAGCGATAATTTTGCTGGCTTCGTCCTCAGTAATGTCGGTTACGTCAGCTAAGTCCTTGAGTGGAATGTTGAAAATTTCGCTGCCTGTGCCGTTGGGCTTGCCGTAGGTATCGCTCAGTCCCGCCAACGTATTGGCAAGTTTAACGGCTGGGGGTTGGTTGCGCAGCTGGAAGCGGAAGTTGGTCTGGCGCAGGCGCTGCACCATTAGCTGCAGCATTCGGTGATGCAGTTGGGGATCTTTGAACAGGGTTTGAATAAAGCGTTGGGCAGAGATGCTAAGCAGCTTAACGGCAGTCAGCGCCACGACATCCGTAGAGCGGGGAGACTCATCTAAAATTGCCATTTCCCCAAAAAAGTCGCCCTGACCTAAAACGGCTAAGGTGAAAAAGTCGTCCCCTGCATGACGTCGAACTTTTACCCACCCTGACTCAACAAAATAAACGGCATTGCCCCAAGCATCTTCCATTAAAACGGCTCGGCCTGCGGGGTACTCATGCTCTGTTGCAGCTGACAGCAGCCACTCAACTGTTTCTGGACTGGCCGAGTTGAAGAGGGGGAACAGCGTGCTAAGGGTGTCAGGCTGCATGGAGAAGCTAATCACGGCTAGAGTAGGGGGGAAAGAAGGGTTTTTACTAGGATTTAGCTTGCCCAACTCGAACAGATAACCCTTCACTCAATGCCCATAGTAACCACAAATCTTGTTTATTTTTCACGCCCTAAGCGGACTGATCCCGGTTAAGGTTAGCGTCTCTTCTAGGGGCACTGTATGTTGCTCTGCACTTCTCCCGCTAACACGGCCGCTGCCGCTCGTTTAATAGCGGGTCGCAGGGCGTCCATATACTCCGGCCAGCCTACCAAAATACTCTGTTGGTGTGCCAGGGTGTGGATATCAACTGCGGTAGCGTCAAAGTGCAAGGGGTTGCCTTCTAAATCGCAGCACACTAGCCCCGCGGCCCTTGCCAGTGCTAGAGGACCTGTCGTATCCCACAGCTTGACTCGGCCATTGAGATAGAGATAGAGCCCGACTCGGCCTTGGATGACTTCTAGGACCTTGAGACCAAAGCTGCCCAGGCTTTTGAACTGGGCATTGGGGATTTCCTGTGCGATCGCATCGCCAAAGCGCCGCTCATCCTTGTCCCCAATCATGATTGGGCACACTGGCCCATTCACGGGCACGGGAGGCTGCGGCGTGAGCGCCGCCGGAACAGCATCGGGTCCCTGCTCAAACAGCCCCCAGCCTTCCCCACCCCAGTAAAGGCGCTCAAAGGCCGGAGCGTAAACCCAGCCTGCAGCGGGTCGATCCTGAGCCAGGAGTCCCACCATCACCGCATACCCCAGTCCCCGCTGCATGAAGTCCTCGGTCCCGTCAATGGGGTCGATGAACCAGTAGCGCCGGTGCTCCTGCTGGTAAGTCTGCTTAGATTTGAAATTTTCCTCAGTAATAACGGCGTCTTGAGGAAACAGGGTTTGAAAGGCGTTCAGCAGGTGGTCGTCCAGCGCCTGATCGACCGTAGTGACATAGTCGTTGGCGCCCTTCTCAAACACCTGAAACGGCTGAGCCGCTAGCTGACGAGCTTGCTGGCCGCAGTCTAGCAAATGCTGTTTGATAGCTGACAGTTGAGCCTCGGTGAGGTCGTGCATAGGGCTAAAGGGGGGGTACCCCTGCCAGTCTACTGGAAAGGCACAAAAAAATGGGTCAGCCAACCGGCAGGTCGGCCAACCCATTCATTTGGGAACGCGTTGGGAGGTTACTGAAGAACCAGTTTGACGTTGGCGTTTTGCAGACCGGGACGCTTAACTTCAGCGAGGGTCTTGTTCACGGCATACTTCTGGTTGATGGAATTGATCAACTCAGTTTGGTTGTGCTTCTTAGCAACGCCCCAGAGGTCAGCGATCAGATCAAAGGAGCCATCGGCATTGCGAGACCAGCCCAGATCATACTCGCCTTCCAGAACGGCAACGATGTCAGCACGGACGCGCTGGCCGTTGTAGCCACGCACATCAGCTTCGGTCTTCACGCTGATACCTAGGTCGCGCAGAGACTGCTTCAGGATTTCAGCTTCGGTAACCTTGGTACGCAGAGTGCTGAAGTGAGACATGTGAGTTTCCTCCTGCTGAGAAAATGAGAGACAACGAGGTTTGAGAGTTAGAGAGTGGCCCGTTAGCCAGAAATGACTAGCTGCTGGGTGTTGTTGCGACTGCTAGCCGAGGCTAGCCCTTCTTCCGGCTGAGTACCGGGAAGAAAGCCTGTTAGAACTCCATTCGCTGATATTCAGCGACGGAGGCTGCTGCGGGTCTCGCCCGCTGACGTGCCCAATCGCGCAGGGCCGTCACCTGTTCGTGCATTGTCTTCGACAGGGGCAGCGTAGCCCGAATGGCGGCGATGATGTCCAGCTGGGTGAACTCGCGCCCTTGGGCAAAAGCTTCATACATGGCAGAGATAAGACCTTGCTCAATCTCTGCACCAGAAAATCCTTCGCAGACCTTGGTAAGCTGATCCAGGTCAAAGCGGGTAATGTCGCGGCGGCGCTTCTGCAGGTGAATCTGGAAGATTTCCTGACGCTCTTCGGCGTTGGGCAGATCCACAAAGAAGATTTCGTCGAAGCGGCCTTTGCGCAAGAACTCACCCGGCAGGCGCTCCACTCGGTTGGCGGTCGCCATAACGAAGACCGGAGAAGTCTTCTCCTGCATCCAGGTTAGGAAAGTACCGAAGATGCG
>DATNQE010000636.1:0-6419 GCA_036702895.1 Trichocoleus sp.
ATCCTGGGACTAGAGCTAATTTCCGTCTGAAGCAAGAATCATCCTTCATTGGCCGCCCTGGGACGGATGGGCGGTCTTTTTTTATTGGTCGCGGATGGAAGAGATCGCCAGCTCTGCAATTGTGGGGGCCACAGTTGGATCACACCAGGCGATCAGGTCGCAAATCAAAATTTCGTGGAGCCAGGCCCCACCGCCATGCCTGCCGCGCTTAATTTCAAATATCGGGTTTCCCGATGTTTGAACTTTTTGCTGTGCTAATTGTAAAAATCGTTTTGCGCGTTGCAGTTCCCAGTAGTGACCAAATTTCTTGTTGTATTGGGAACATATCTGGGTTGCGTTAATCAATCCATCGTCCCGGCGGGTGAAGTCCATATTAAGCAGTTGGTAAACCCAATCGATCCTAATGTCCCCGCCAGCGTCAGCCAGCTGCCAGCTGCTGCCCTCCTCCTCGTCGGGGTGAAAGTCCAGGCTCGCCAGCGGCCGATATTGCAGAGCCACTACGGCGGTGGTGACCTCCTCTGCTTTAATTTTGGTGGCGGCAGCGATCTGCTCAATGGTTGCCCCGCCAGCAGCCATCGTCAGCGCTCGCCGGCGGCCATCCTGCCAACGGCGCGGCAGCTTAAGCGGGTTGCTCTTGTCTCGCAGGTAATGGAGTATCTCGCTGCGGATTTTGGGGATTGCAAAAGTTGAGAATTGGCGCCCCTTTGAAAGGTCAAACAGCTCAATAGCTCGCTGCAAGCCGATGACGCCTACCTGCTCCAGGTCTTCGTAGGGCTCTCGGCAGTCTCGTACCCAGCGGTGGGCCACTTTGCGCACCAGGCCCATGTTTCGGTAAATGATTGCGTCTCGCAGCCGGCGGCTTTTGGTCTGAGCATACTGCTGCAATAGCTCCAGGCTGGTCTTTGGATCATCTACGACGGCTGCCAAATTCACGCTCTATCTGGTCCCCTGCGATCGCAAGTATTTCACGCTCATTTGCTGGCGATATGCCTAGCATTGGTCTGGCGGGCACCCCTGGGTGCTTCACCTGGCGAGCAAACCGCATTCCAGAAGCGCCCTGAAACGCCAGCCAGCGCCCATTTTTCGGCTCAATTGTATAGGGTTTTGTGCCGAACTGATGCCAGCGGGCTTTGCGGTCACTAAACCCTACCGTCACGCCATCTGGGTCAGCCTCAGACGAGAGGCTTTCCCGCATTTTGCCCCGCTCTGTGAGAATTTTATCGTTGGCTTTGGCAGCCCTGGTAGAGGCGGCCAATTCCTTCCAGGGCTGCCCGTCTGGCCCCGTCTCCGTCCGAAAACGGTTCTCGGTGACCCGCTCCATGTAGGCCCCAACGTCTTCATAGAACGGGGTTAGGTCTGATAGGTATTTTTGGGCGCGTGCGATCGCACGCTGCAGGTCGCTGCTGTCAATCTCTACTCGGATCGGTTCGTTTGCCATTGGGTTTATAGGGCTGCAACAAAATCGTACTGCCTTCAAACCGGAACCCGTAGGGCCTTTGCCGATGCTGCAATATGCCGATCAGGTCGCCTTGGTCCAGGCTGTAATTAAGCACTTTGTAACCGTCAAAAATGGCTTCTATGTCGGTGTCGATGTCGCTCAGCAGGGATTGCAGTTCTGCCAGGGTCTGCGGGGCGGTAGCTTCTGCAAACTTGAGTGATCGGCGAGCTGCTACCACCTTGGGCACAACGGCCATAGCAACAGCAGCACCCTTGAGAGGTACTGAGGCGATTAGCTCCACCTGATTCAATGCTGAGGCTGAGGCGTTGCCCACTGCCCAGCCGCTAACATCCCCGGTCAGCTCATCCCCTAGTTTTAGCTGTAGAGCCGGATCCCTAAGCTGCGAAACGGTGGCCCTGGCTGCGGCCCCTATCTTGCCGATCCGGCCCATATTCTCAACAGCCCGATCTCTCGAAAGCTGCTGTTTAGCTTTGGCAGCAACCCCGCGTAGGGTCAGGGCCCCGCGCACGGCTAGCGCTCCTGCCAGGTCGCCAAATAGGGCGCCTTCTGGTCCCATCAAGGCCCCGCCGGCGATTGAACCCAGCAGGCCGCCAGTATTGACCACGGCATCTGCGATCGCATCCTCGGTGATTCGAGCAGCCAAAGCTTTGGGGGCATACTTCTGCAGCCATTTCGCCGCTTTGGCTGCATCGCCCTCGAGGGGCACGCGGCAGGTTTTAGATTTGCTAATGCAGCTGCTGCCGCAGCTATAGCCCTTTTTGCACTGGCGGGCCTTTTTAGGGGCTGCAAAATCAACAGACTCTTCAAAATTCAGGGCAGCTTTGACCATCCTCTGCAGCGCAGGGGTAAGCCGGGTCAGCGCCTGCTGCAGGATGGCGGCCCGCTGCTGCGGCTGAGAGGCGCCAGGGGCGTAAGCAAACCCCGGATCGACCGCAGGCACTAACAGGCCCTCAACGCGAACGGCGGGCACGCTACGGGCCATGCCGTCGCGGCGGTCATACACCTGCACGGTGGGCAGGGGATCCGATAGGCTGTAGCCCTCTGCCTCCAGCTGGCGGGCATTGAGGCTGTAAACCTTGCAGCGGCAGCCGTAGCCGTTGGGTGCGTAAAGGGTTGCCCAAACCGGATCATTGGCGCGAGCAACAAACCCGTCTAGGGCCTGGTGGTGAGGCCTGGGGGTAATGGGGTCATCGTGGCGGTAAAGGAAATAGGGCCGCCGCTCCATCGTGTCAGGGTCGGTCTGCTGGCGGTAGCGGCCTGCCCCATAGGCCGATCTCAGGTTCTGCATGAGGATAAGCCGCTGGCGCCACTCCGGCAGGGGTGCCAGCTGATTAACCGTTAGGGTTTGCCGTAGCTGCTGCTGGAAGTCTCTGAACAGCTCCCCGCTCTCAATGGCGCGGGTGGTCAGGTCGTAGATCTCCTGCAACGCCTCTGCCTTGGTAATGCCTGACACGGTAAAGGCCCAGTCTTGGGCCTCGTTAACGAGGTCATCCCATGCGGTGGTTGGTAGCGGTGTTTTCTGCCGCAGCCAGGCCAGCGCCTTCCTAAATGGCAGCCGTCGATATGTGGGCTCTGGCGCCATTAGACATCATCCGGGTCGGCGGCACAAAACAGCAGTTCCCCAGCCTCGCTGAATTCTTCCGCGCTTTCCTCCGGCAAATCCCCGGGGTTTTCAGGCTGGAAGCTAAGCGTTTTGCCGTCTTCAATGGTGAACGTGAAGCGGATCCCAGCTTCATCAACAAAAATGCCGGTAATGTCGCCATCATCGTCAATATCCATCTCAGGCACATCGGTTACGGTGCCCCGTTGAAACTGGGACTGGATGATCGCAGCTGCGATCGCCCTCAGTTGTTCATCGGTTGGGTTTTCCGGCAGGGTCATCTTCGCCATTATCTTCAGCATCCTCCGTTGGTTCGCTGTTTTGATCTTCCCCAAGCACCTCGGCGGTATATACCGGCTGGTCATGGCCCAGGTCGATGGTTATGCCATGCTCCAAGGGGTTAAGGCGGGGTTTTTTGCTCGCTCCATCAGCTTGGCTCATAGGGGTTTATAGTCCTCGCGGGTGTACTCTGCGCCAATGCGTTTAGCCACTGCGGTCGCAACTTCGTGCCAGTGGCTTGCCTCGGCGTCGTCTATAGCGGCAGCATAGCCCTCAAAATCGCCCTTGCTGAGAAACGCATTGATTCGCTTTGTGTTTCTTTTTCTGACGGTTGCGGCCTCCTCCTCCACCGCAGAATCCATTTCTTCCCATCTAGGCCAGCCATTCTCAGGGCGCCGCATTGAGAACCGATAGCCCCTAGACACGGCCCTGATTTCAGCTAGGTTAGCAGCGGCGGCTAGGCCCAGGTCCTCAGGGCTAAACGAGTTGCCCTTGTGGCGGGGGTTAGGCGGTTCGTGCTTCCATCCGCTGGGGTGGTTGTGGGTAAGAACGCAGTTTTTCATCTGCCGGACTTCATCGCGGGTAAAGCCCACCGAACTGCTTTCACCGTCCTTAAAAAACAGCTGGTTCCCTTTAGAGTCATACAACCCAGCCGATTCAAATTTCTGTTTCCTGATCCGATCTTCAAGTGCCAGCACCTGGCGCGGCGTCTTGAAGGCTGGCACCACACCCGGCGGGGGCAGCTCAATTTCGATCTCTGATTTGAGAGGATTAACAGGCTGCTCGGGCCGCGTCAAAAGGTCGCCTGGCCCCAAGGTCATTTCGTCAGGGCTGAGCTTCCGCAGTTTGGTGCCTGGCGGCTTAACGGCGGGCGGGGTGGCGTCGGGCTGCGATCGCTGCCGCTCGGCTTTGCGCTGCTTCTGCTTAGCTCGCAGCCACTGGGCAGCCGTTTCGTATTGCCCTTCCAGCTTTTTCCGGCATACCTTCAATCGGCTGATACAGCTATTGCCACAGGGAAAACCTTTTTTGCATTTGCGCTGAACTTTCAGCGGTTTGCCAATGCGGATACTGGCAAAATCGACGGGCTCGGCCATATCGGCAGGCTGTTTTGGGGCCTCAGATTCAGCCTTATCGGCATCTAGCAGCGCCCCCTCAATCTGCCATCCAATGCGGCGGGCTAGCTTGCGATCGCCCTGGTGCTTCTGGGCCAGCTGCCGCAGGCCCTTGATGTCGCCTTTTCCCCGCAGGCTCTTGGCCTGCTTTAGCACGTCAGCCATTGCGGCCCCTCGCTGCAGTTCTAAAGGTTTGCTCAACAAACGCATGGCCTACGGGATCGAAGTCCCTGTAGGCGTTGGAATCGACCATGTAAGCGGCGAACGACTCGGCAAACCATTCCTCGGGGTCTGACACATCGCCGTATTCCGAAACTGAACGAACGCCACTTGGGATTTCAAGGGATATTGGCTCATCTGGATCGTCTGACAGTTCCCGCTCAGCTGCAAATTTCACCTGATGCCCCATTTCGTGGATGTAAACCAGCGTTGTGGTGGCGTCAGGCGGGTTTAGCTCGTCATCGTCGCTAGGCTCGCCTAACGTGTAGTCTTTATCCAGCCCATCGTTCTCCCGTCGCAGGCTGCGCCGTACTGCATCCCTAGCGCCAGCGCTAGAAAACTCGCCGCTCGGCGCAGTTGTCACCCCATCATCGCGGTATTCGGATTCAGGGGTGACTACTACAAATCGGCTGCGGCGGCTGGTGTAGCCGGCGGCGTTCGGGTCGGCACCCGCTGCCGTGATTGCTAGGGCCTGCTCAGTCGTTAGCCCATCTGGATTAACAAAGCGCTCCTCCAGCTTCTGCCGCAGCACTGGGCCAATCTCGCCAAACGGCGCCAAGACTTCGGCCCGTTCGTCCCGATACGCCTGGGGCTGCTGGTTGTAGCGGGTTACAGCGTCTTCAATATAGGCTTTGCTGTTGCCGCTATAGCCCATTTCGTGCCGATACTTGCTGATCGACGCTGTAACCCCCTGCCGGGCAGCAAACTCATTCAGCTGATCAACGCGCTCGTCAATGCCCTCCGTGCCGATAGATCGGACTGCTTTATCTAGAACCTCGGCGTTGATTCGCTCAGTGTTAGAGAAAGTCCCAACGGGGGTTTTGGCTGCCGTTGGCTTCTCTGTTGCTGGCTTCTCCGGTGGTGCGGCCGCCTTACCCTTAGCCGTTTCTTTGCCCTTAACCGTTTTGCCTTTGCTTTTGGCTATATAGCCAGCGGCGGCGGTGGCGGTGGGGTCTAGCTCCTTTCTGCAAACCCTGGTTTTGCTAATGCAACTGTTGCCGCAGGCATAGCCTTTTTTGCAGGCTTTGGGCTGCTGGGTGTTGCCGGCAATCTTCAGGCGGGCAAAATCTAGCGCTTCGGACAGCTCCGGCGGGTCGTCCTCCTCCGTCAGCACTTCGTAGCGGCCCGCTGCATCTGCTGCCGCCAGCCCTGCCCCTAGCACCTCTGCCAGGTCCGCAGAATCCAGATCGCCATAGAGGTCAATCAAGCGGGCCTGCAGCTCGCCAAAGCTCTGGCAGTTGTCAGCCAGATCGGCAATTTGCTGCCCCCACTGGGCAAAGGTTGGGGCCAGCAGCCCCATGGCCTGATCGCTGTAATCATCGGCCACATCGCGGGGGCGGCCTGCTCTGGGGCTGCCTTCATCCATGTTTAGGGCCTGTTGTTCGGCAAATCGTTCAGCCTGCCACTTTCTAAGGGCCCGCTGGGCTACCTCGTAAGCCTGCTGATCGGCGGCGGCGTCACTGTTGCGGGCTAGTCGATCAGCATCAAGGATCACGCTACGGATCGCCAGCTCGGCCCCGCCTTGTATGCCCGCCTGCCTGATAAGTCGGGTTTTAATGTCCGCTATAACCGCCTGTCGAATGCTGGGCGATGGGATATCGTCGGTTGTGATCAGTTCATCTATTTTCTGGTCAACCGTGGGAATGAAGCTCATTAAACCCTTTTTGCGGGCGGCTTCCCAGTTGCGGATCCCGGCTGCTCTGGCGGCGGCGGGTATGGGCCTGGCGGTCGGGTCGGGCTTAGCGGCGGG
>DATNQE010000642.1:0-19612 GCA_036702895.1 Trichocoleus sp.
CGTTGCTCAATCTGGAGGAGCACAGCACAACCCGCCGCACTATTCGCGATTTGCTTCAGCAGATGCGGCAGGAGGAAGAACAGTTGTTGGATAAGCGTTCGACTAGGGCCAAAGTCAGCCATCAGATTGCATCAATCAGCAGTCTGGTGGGAACGGGAACCGTTTTAACTGTTTTATTCACCACTTACAATCTAATCCGGCAGGAAATTCAGCGACGGATCCAGGCAGAAAACGAGAAGGAGCAACAGCGAGAGTCGCTTGCAGTGACACTTTCCAGTATTGGAGATGCTGTCATCACAACCGATGGAAATAGGCAGGTAACTTTTCTAAATCCTGTAGCGGAAGTGTTGACGGGTTGGCCTCAGCAAGAAGCTAGAGGTCTACACATTGATGATGTTTTTAAGATAATTGATATAGCCACAGGTGAGCCGGTTCAAAGTCCCTTTGAGGCAACCCTGGAGAAAGGCGTCGTCCAAGGTCTAGCGGATGGTATTGGCCTTCAAAACCGGGCAGGGACTATCATTCCCATTGATGATAGCTGCGCTCCAATCATCAGCAAAACCGGGCTTTTGTTCGGTACTGTAATGGTTTTCCGGGATATCAGTGAGCGGAAGCAAGCAGAAGCCGAGACTCAGCAAGCCCTAGCAAAAGAGAAAGAATTTAGTGAGTTAAAGACAAGCTTTATCTCCATGATTTCCCATGATATTCGCACGCCTTTGGCAATCATTCTCTCTTCCATTGATTTGTTACAGTCCTACGCAGATAAGGCCACCGAGGAAAAAAGACAGCGATACTTTCAGCAAGTCCGAACAGCGGTCAAACGCATGCAAGACTTACTGGACGACGTACTGTTAATTAGTCGGGCGGAATCGGGCGCGATTAAATATGAACCAGCGGCCTTCAACTTAGATGATTTCTGTCATCATTTGATCGAGGAAATCCAGTTGCTTTCCGGTGACCGCTACGACATTGTGTTTACCAACTTAAGCAATTGTCATCAGGTTTGTATGGATCAAAAACTGATGCAGCACATCTTTATGAACCTGCTCTCAAACGCTGTGAAGTATTCTCCTGAAGGCGGCTGGATTGATTTCGAAGTGGAATGCCGCGAGGACACGGGCATTTTTCGAGTGCGAGATCAGGGCATTGGCATCCCATCAGATGATCTGCCCTGGCTGTTTGCCGCCTTTCACCGAGGGCACAACGTCGGGGCCATTGCAGGCACCGGCTTGGGCCTCTCAATCGTTAAAACCTGTGTCGATATGCATTTGGGTCACATTAGCGTCGCTAGCGAAGTAGGGAAAGGAACAACCTTTGAGGTGACTCTGCCCCTAACCGAGCCCTCCAACGGGATCTGCTAGTGAGACGTCTGCTGAACGAGATCCAAAATGGCGTTGATTAGAACTTCGGGGTTAATCGGTTTGGGCAAGTGTTGCTGAAATCCGGCGTCCAAAGCCCGATGCGCATCCGTCTCAGATGCATAGGCTGTTAGTGCGATCGCAAGCACAGTCCCACCTTGGGCGGGCGGGTACTGCCGAATTTGCTCTATCAATTGGTAACCATCCATCCCTGGCATTCCAATATCGCTGATTAGCAGATCAGGCGGGTTTTGAGAACAAGCGGCTAGCGCTTCAGCCGCAGATGCGATCGCACAAACCTCAGCCCCAGCTTGTTCTAGAAGGAGTGTGAGCAAGGCGCGGCTGTCGGGGTCATCTTCGACAACTAAAAGATGAAGGTTTCTCAAAGGCTGATCCTGGATGGTACGACCCGGGACTTGAGGCTGTGCCTGATGGGAAGGAAGGCACTGCTCAAAAATCGGCAGCGTTGCTGTAAAGGTGGCCCCTTGCCCCTCACCGGGACTAGTGGCCTGAATGGTGCCGCCGTGCATTTCAAGGATGTAGCGCACAATCGCTAGCCCGAGCCCAAGCCCACCAAACTGCCGCGTGGTGGAGCCATCCTCCTGCCGGAAAGACTCAAAGACGTGGGGTAAGAAGCTAGGGCTGATGCCTTTTCCCGTATCGACAACAACAATCTGAGCGTAGGCGCGATGGGGCGTGAGCGATGAGGGGTAGGGCAGCTTAATAGCATCATCCACCTGATCGAGCTGTCTCAGCTTGACCGTGACTCGCCCCTCTGGTGGCGTGAACTTAATTGCATTGGATAAGAGATTCCACACCACCTGCTGCAGTCGACCCGCATCTCCCACCACAGAACTGAGCCCTGGTTCAAAGTCCCTTTCAATAGCAATAGATTTGGCATCGGCGGCAAGATGCACTGTCTCAATTGCAGCGTTCACCGTCTCCTCCAAAGACACCGCTTCCATAGTCAGGTTGAGCTTACCCCTAAGAATGCGGGAGATGTCGAGCAGGTCGTCAATCAGCTGCACCTGCAGTTTGACGTTGCGCTCAATCGTTTCGACCGCCTTAACTTGGGAAGGCTCGGTGAGCTTGCGTCGCAGCAGTGAAGCCCATCCCAAAATGGGGTTGAGCGGAGAGCGCAGTTCATGGGACAACACAGCCAAAAATTCGTCTTTGATGTGGTTGGCTTGAGCCAGTTCCTCAGCCCGCTGCTGTAGCTCAGAAAGCAGTTGCGATCGCTCCAACGCCGCCGCCACCTGATCACAAACAGTTTGCATCAGAGCCAATTCGTTATCTGCAAAGTGCGTGCGGGTACGCGTGCCAAAAGACAGCGTGCCGATAAATTGACCCCGCGACAACAGTGGGTAGCAAGCATAGGCACTCACTCCCAACGCACGAATCTGGGCTGTGGTTGAATCGGTGCTGTGCTGCGTGTTCTCTACCACCAACCGCTCTCGGTTAAGGGCAACCGTGCCCGATACCGTTTGCCCCAGCTTTAACCAGTACAGGTTGTCTGCCACGGATTGGGGTACCCCCCGGTGGGCATGAAGATACAGCCGCTGTTGAGTTGGGCTATAGAGATAGTTGAAGTACATCTCCAGGCCCAAATGCTCTGCCAACCGCTCAAATAAGTCATCAATAAAGGCTTTGGGTTGCTCGGTTAGCAGCAGGTGACTAGCCACCTCAGAGAGGAGGGAAAGGGTTTGATTGCTTCGATGTAGAACTTTTTCAGCGGTTTTTCGTTCAGTAATATCCACATAGGCCCCAATTGCTCCCCGAGCCAACCCCTGTTCATCCCTCAAGAGCACAGTTTTGCCGTAGAGGTAGGCCAGCTTACTATCGTTCAGACGCACCTCTAGTTCTCCTGCTTGATCCTCATGGGTGCGACAGGTGGTTTGAATAGGCCATTCATGGAAGTTGCCAACCTCTGAGACGGAGTCAAGAGACCCTTCGTTTTGAACGCCAGGATTGAGGATGTAGCGTCCTTGAACCGAAGTTGCCTGCATGGGTAGCCCAGGGACTGCCTGCATCCATTCATAGGCCATCTGGTTAACGCTAATTTCGTGGCAATGGGAGTCGTGGGCAATCCAAATCGCTGCCGGAACCGCCGCCATTAGGGTTTCGAGTTCTTCGGCCCGCGACCGAGCCGCCGCCTCACTGCGCCGTAGGGCGTGCTCGACCTGCTTGCGATCGTGGACATCAGTAATGGTGCCTACCCACTCCTGCACAGCACCATTTTCGTCCAGGAGCGGCACCGCACGGGCTTCAAAGAAGCGGTAAGACTGACTCGGGGCATGCCAAATTCGCCCCTCACTGGCGTAGCAGTGTCTCTGGGCAAGCGTCGTTTTCCAGTTAGCCAAAAGCGGATCACGGTCTTCGGGGTGAACCACCTCTAACCAGCCCCAACCCTGGTGCTCGTCCCAGGATTGACCGGTGTAAGCTTCCCAAGCGGGCTGAGGCACAACAAACTGCCCCTCTGGATTTGTCGTCCAAACCACCGAGGTCAATATTGAAACCAGGGAGCGATAGCGCTTCTCACTCTGTAAAAGGGCATCCTGAGCCACCTTCAGGTCAGTAATGTCATTAATCAAGGCATAAAAGCCCCGGATCTCACCATTACTGCGGCGGGCTGGAATGTACTGCCGTCGAACATAACGACCGTGCCCGCCCTCAGGCGGCGGCATCCAGAGTTCGGTAGAAACGGTCTCTCCCGCCAGCGCAGCTGCCATATTAGGTTGCATATTCTGGTAAGCCTGGGGGCCGACGTAATCCTCTACTCGCTCACCACGCTCGACATCAGGAGGGTTGCCAAACCAGGTGGTAAAGGCTTGATTGGCAAATCGATAGCGGCACTGAGTATCTACATAGGCAATTAGAGCAGGCACGGCATCAGTGATGAGGCGCAGTTCCTCCTCCTGCCGCTTCAGGACCGACTCGACCCGTTTCCGCTCAGTGATGTCTTGGAAGATAGCCACCGCTGAGACAACTTCACCCTGCTCATCACGAATGGGAGCGGCATTGACTTCAATCGTGATGCGGGTTTGATCGTGCCGCTCAATCTGGATTTCCTCACGGACAATCACTTCCCCATGCCGGAGCGATCGCGCCAGCGGCCAATCTTCAGTCTGGTAGACTCTGCCGTTGGGATGGCGGCCTACAAAATTGATGCCAGCGTTGATGCCAACGGGAGGATCCGAGGATGAGACTAAGGGGAACGTGTGTCCCAGGATGAGTTGGACCTGTTCGTTGGCAAGGATCAGTTTGCCAGAGGCAGCATCGGCAATAAGAACGCCCACAGGCAGCTGTTGCAGCACCGTTCCAAAGCGACCCCGCTCAGCGGCCAGCTCACGCTGCACCCGTTTGCGCTCTTGCTCAACGTGCCAGGCAAACAGATGGGCTGAGTCGCGAGCTTGCCGCAACCGTTCCTCGGTTTCCCGCAGGACGGCTTCTCCCGATTGAGTGCGGGCTCTGGTTTCAGGAAAACTTTGCTCTCGTTCTACTGCAGCGCCATCTCGGTTCGAGCGTTCAGCGCCCTCCTGCAATTGCAGGTCTTTGCCTGAGAACGCTTGGGCTTCAACAGTACAAGGCGGCGCTTCAGTCAGAATGACGAGAATTCCACCTACAGAACCCGCAGCATCTAGAATTGGGCTACAGGAAGGGAAGAAACAGCGATCGCAACTTCCATTTTGCGGCAGGCACAGGTGAGGAGACAGCTCTCCAGCCGATGGGATTCCCTCCTGGGACATTCCCACTTGTAATAACGCTGCTAGAGCGGGCAAACTCTTCAGGCTGCTCTCCTGGAGGGGCTGGCCTAAAGCTGGGGATAGCGAAGCAGAATTCAGCAGCAACCAGCAGGCTTCGTTATAAAACAAGTGCAACTCAGAGCCCCAGCCAATCAGCATAGGCAGTCGCGCAGTTAAGCAGATCCCCAGTGCTGTCTGTAGCCCCTGCGGCCAGTTCTCTAGGGCACCTAAAGGCGTCGTCGTCCAGGGATAATTTTGAATGAGAGCCCCGATCTCACCACTGCGCTGAAGCAGATCAATCAGTGCCCTAGATTGAGATACTGCGTTGCTTCTTCTCTGCGAAGAGCCCATGGTCTATCCCCGACTGACGCAACTGGATGGCTAGAAAGGATTACCACCACCCGCAGCAATCACTCATCGAAGGGATACCATGATGGATTGCTGGGCAGAGGTATCGAATTTCGGTAGAGTGATCCCGACGAGGATGGATTAGGAAAACGTGCATCAGTAGACACACTCAGGATTTAAGCCTATTGGCCACTCTAAGGTTAATCTTTCGGCAGATGTCTCTACCTAATGATAGAAGGTGACGCGTAAGTCATGAGATTGGCGCACTATCAGGCTAAGCGCGTGCAGATCAACCGTCGCTGGCACTACGAGATTGCTGGACATCGCTACCCTGGTGTGACAACTATTTTGTCGGCTACTAAACCCCAGGCCGACCGGGAGGCGCTGTACCGCTGGCGTCAACGGGTGGGGGCAGAGGCCGCCAAGCAGATCTCGGGGCAAGCCTCCTCAGTAGGCACAGGGTTGCACAAATACATCGCGACCTACTTAAAGGGCCAATCAGCAGAGTTGCCCCTGAGGCTAGCAGGCTACTGGTCATCCATTGAGACAGTGCTGCAAGACATTGACGACGTGCTGCTGGTAGAAGGGGCAGTCTGGCATGAGCAAGGTTTTGTGGGCTTTCCAGATGCGCTGATTGTGTACCAGGGCGAGCTGTGTCTGTGCGATTGGAAAACGGCCCGTAAGCCTAAGCAGATCGAGTGGATTACCGACTATTGTCTGCAAGTAGCAGCCTACTGTGCAGCAGTGAACGCGGTCTATGGAGGTGAAGGAATCGCCGTAAAGCGGGCGCTGATTGCGATCGCACTTGATGACCAGCCAGCGCAACGCTTTGAGGTCAGCCCCACCGACTTAGGAATTCACTGGCAGGGATTTCAACAGCGGCTGCGCCAGTTTCAAGGCAAGGATTCTGAAATTCCTGCCTGGTAGGGAGCTCGGCTCTACCTTAGGGGCAATTCAGGGGACCTGTTAAATTGCTTAGCCTACGAGTGGACTGCATATACGGACACCCCAAATCATGACTGCCAACACTTCCTTAACCACTCAAAGCGATAGTAAACGCTCTCTTTGGACAGGGGTTGTTCTCGCCTTTCTAGGACTAGTAGGCATTTTCCTCCCTGTTTTTACAACCTTTGTGACCGAATCCTGGATTGCTTTTATTCTGCTTTCGGTTGGATTTTCTAAAATTATTTATGCGTTCCAAACCCGCACTCAAGGCGGCTTTCTTTGGAAGGTGCTGCTGAGCGTACTCTACATAGCTGGCGGTGTGATGCTGCTGACTCAGCCCTTCTCTGGCGTCATCACCTTGACCCTGCTGCTGGGTAGCTTCCTACTTACCGAAGCCGTGTTTGAACTGATTCTGGCCTTCCGTCTGCGTCCCCAAGAAAACTGGACCTGGGCTCTGGGCAATGGCTTGGTAACCCTAGTACTGGGCGCTATTGTTCTGTTGGGCTGGCCTACCAATGCACCCTGGCTGTTGGGTACTGCCGTTGGTGCTAGCGTTCTTTCTACCGGTATTTCTCGCGTCATGCTGTCCTTCAACCCTGCGATCGCAGGCCGGGACAACAACCAGAACGACCCGAACCAGATTGACCAGGCCGCCTCTGCCTAGTCCTGCCAATTAGCACTCTTAGGTCCAGCGGCTAAACTCCTGAGCCCAGCCTTGCGCCAGAGTTAACCACTGATCCCGTCGCCGTTCAAAGTCGGCGGCAATCCAAATCAAGCCAATACCTACCACAATGCCGATTACCCACTTGATGAAGGGGTAGTCGGCATTGAGCAAAATGAGCTGATTGATGGCGTTGAGTCCAAAGATCACGGTGCCGACATAGAGATAAGCCCGTGTGCGCGTGACTAGGCCAAGTGCGATCGCAGCTAGGCTCATGGCCCCTACAGGCAATCCTGTCCACCGCTGCGAAGAAAGGGCCACGATCAAAATCAAGCCTGAGCCCACTACCCGAAACCAGTGCCGAGCCTCCCGGTTTGCAGGCTCTCGTAGGGCTGGGTCAACCTGGGCACCATAGATTAGCGCTAAGCCAGCGGGGGCAACAAAGGCCAGACTGTCGTAAATCGATTGGGTCTCTAGCCACACCCACACAGCCCACACCACAAGACCTACAGACAAGTAGGATAGCCGCACCTGTCGAGACGACCAGGCCAGCCACCCATAAAAGCCTGCGGTAATCCATAGAGAAGGAACGTGATCTAACCCACCCGTTAGCAGCAGCGTAATTAGCGGCACACCTACCGCCATCACCCGCCAGGGTCGCTGCGGCCAGCCCCACTGCTGCCAGGGCAACCAATAGAGTGCCACAGCTACGCCGCAGGCTACAGCACCCCACCAGTCATCCAAAACTCGAAGTGTGGGAAAGGCGAGCCGGAGATAAGCCACCCAGGCCACCAACTCGGCTAGGCCTAAGTAAACCCAGAGCGATTGAGTTTCCAGAGAACCTAACGATTTACCCTGCCAGAGCGCGTAACCAACTAAGGTAAGCCCCACCCCCAACGCCAGCCAGGGCAAACCTAGCCCGCCACTCATCCAAACGGCTCCTGCCGATAGCACCATCAACAGGCTGCCAACCACCCAATGAGTATGAGCCGCGACCAGCAATTCGACCTCGGGCAGCGCTAAGCGTCTATCTAGTAGATTGGCCGACAAGCGGTAGGCCAGCATAATCAGCAGGGCCACCCCAGCTAACACCACTAAGCCGTCTGCAGGATATCCACCACTCGCGCGGGAAAGCTGGTAAACCACCAGTTCATACCACCCCAGCGAAATGCCGACCAGGGCCAGCCAGCGCAACCAAGGCAACCGCACCTGTCGTCCCACCTCCATGGCAATCAGGGCTGCCCCTAAGGTGAGCCAACCTGTCCAGGCCGTGGCATTGCTGAGCCGTAAGCCGACGGCCAGCAGCGCATAAATCAGGGCTAAATGCCGCAGGGGAGCAATCAGATCAGGGAAGCGTAGGGATTCGTTTGGGCGAGTCTGAGTCCAACGCACCCCCAGCGCCAGGCCCAGCGTTAACACCCCCAATCCCAAATTGGCAGCGGCTAGCGTCAGTACTGTGCCGTCTTGCCAGCGCAACCCCTCAATTACCAGCAGCTCCACTGTCCAGCCCAAACCGTAAGCCGCTAGGGGTTGGGGCTGTCGCCAAAAGCGACTGAAGATCGCCCCGGCCAGAACCAGCAGCGCTCCTACATAAGCTCCGTAGGGCGGTCGCATACCGCTGTAAAGCAAGCCTGATTCCAACGTCAGGCCGAGCAAAATCACACCGCTCAGGATGAAGCCCCAGCGATCGCATGCCAGCCCATAGAGCTCCCTCAAGCTCGTGCTCGTTTCCTCCCGCGATCGCAGCCGATTTTGCAGGAAACGCCATGCTAACCAGAGCACCAGGGTTGCGATCGCACCCACCAAATACCAGTAGGTGTTGTCTGGTAGCAAAGCCGGTATCCCGTCGTGCAACAGGCTGACTACGCTCCCAAGTCCAAAGCCCAAGGTCAGCATCGCCACAGCCGCCTCACGGGCAAAGTAGCTATTGGTAGCCGCTAAGACCGTAGCAACCCCCAATCCTACTAGCCGGGTCCAAGGTAACCCCAACGTTAGCGGAGCCGTTAACCCCAAAGCTAAGACGCTGCCAGAGTAGCCTCTTACCAACAGCAACACTAGGGGAATGCTCAAGCCCAATAAACCCAAACCAGTCTGAAAATCCCGATTCAGCAACCGCTCCAAAAGCAGCAAATAGGCCAGCCCTGCCAGCAGACGGCCCAAATCCCAAGCGCTTTCCTGCCACAGGTTGCGTCGGTTCTTGCTAAGCAGCAGCTCACCTGCCATCACCCCAAAGACAATCAGGGTCCACTGCGTTGCCGAGAGGGCGGGCCACTGGTCAGCAATAATCACCACAACCGTCATTAGGGCCAGGGTGTGGGCCAAATAGACGCGCCATCGTTGCAGAGGTTGACGGCGCAGTGTAGGAATCAGCGCTGTTATCGTCGAGGCGATCAGGTTGATCACCAAGAGCGGGGCACTCGCCAGACTCACGGTGGTCAAAGTGCTACCCAACACCAAAGCCACCCCCTCGCTGAACTGATCTAGCTTGCGGTTGTTTCTGCGGTAAAAGTAATCTGCCAAGCCCACTAATCCCACAACATAGGGCAGCAGCGAAATGCCCAACAAACTGTCGAGGCTGTTAGTGGTTTCAGTCCAGTAGGCTAGGGGCGTAATCAGGGCAGTGCGCAGTGCTGCCGGGAGGAGTTCCCAGAGCAGAAAAGGAATCTGAAGTGCGATCGCAAGGACACACAGCAAATCCCAACGCCGCTCCAGCCGGTGCAGTAGCCAAAGCCGCAGTCCCAAACCCAACACGGTGACTCCCAAAGCCTGAGCTGGCCACTCACTAATCGCCAGCAGCCAACCCCACCAGAGCAAGGCCCGGCCGCCCCACAGCCCCCAGCGAGCCAAAGGCCGATTTGCAGACGGCGTTGACCCCGCCTCGCCCGTACTAGATTGAGCGGTCAGCGTCAAACGCTCCGCCTCAGCCTTTTGACCCAGCCACGCTAGAGGCGCACCATATAAGCCAAACGCCAAACCCAGTTGTCCCCAGTCATTCCCATCGAGCACAGCCAGGGCTCGCAGCAGCAACACTCCTAACCCAAACAGCACCAGCAGAAAGGGTAGACGGCTTACGTGGGCAGTCCCAGTTGGCCGTTGCTGGCTATATCGCTGGCTGTACAGCGTCACCGCCGCACTCGCTATGGAGCCGCCATATACGGCGGCTATGGGCATCCAGGGCCAAGCCCAACCGAAATGCAGGTAGGCTAGCCCCAAAAAGTTCAGTCCCCGTGCTGGCAAAGTTGCCCAGCGGCGCAGCACCCACCAGGCCATAACAGAAAGCAGCAGGGTTGCGATCGCACTCACCAGCCAGCCAGCCCCCGTTTTGCCCACCCCCAAGCCGTCAATGGCCCAGAGATTAAGCGGCACCAGCAGCAGGGAAATAATTTGCAGCGTCTTCGAGGTCAGCTGCAAGCGCGCATTGGTTGCACTCCACTGACCAATGCCCCAAAAAGCACCCGTGTAAGCGAGCAGAACTAGATACTGCCCCACCGTGCTAAATTGCGCCCACTGGGTTGCTGCCAGCACCGCTGAAGACAGCACAACCAAAAACACACCCAACCCCAGCAGCCAGACAACGCTGAGTTCGCCCATCAGCTGTTGCAGCCAAGGGTTAACCGGACGAGGTGACCGACGTGGCAGTGGTGAAGTGGCTCTAGCCGCAGGGCGACGGGGCCAAGCTGCTGGCGTATCAGAATCAGGCGGCAGAAAGTCTTCACGCTCTCCTGAAGCAGCGCCTAACGCTCCCGCAGCCGGAGAACCCCCATCTCGATCAGCCTGAGCTAGATCAACCTGAGTAACCTCTGGCCGAACAGCTTGCAACACAGGCACGGTCGGCAAAGCGCAGACTAACTTGGTTCGGCTCAGCGCTCTCACCTGTTCCTGGGAAATCAGGCCCAGATCCAGCCAAATCTCCAGCCCTCTCAGCAACTCCGGCTGATCCGAATCTAGCTCTAGTTCTAGCCGAATCGGAGATTCACGCCGCTGTGCCATCCTTCTCCCCCTGCTGCCAATGCCCCCGATGATACCGCTGTCTCGCAAAGGCACTGCCTAAAAAGGCATTTCCTTAAAAAATGTAGAGACGCTGCTTAGCAGCGTCTCTACAAAAGGAGCTAGATAAAGGTGTTAGGGCCGGGACTGGATTTAATTTAGGCGCAAAGGTTTGGTAATTGCAGGCAAGACGAAAACCTAGCCACAGATATTAGGTTGAAGGAGAAGCGATCGCAAGGCCAATTGCTGCCAATTGCACCCTAATCAATCACCAACTACCCAGCAACGCCTTCATTACAGCGTCAAAGACTGGGGATCGTTCTCGATTAGGTTTGCCAAATCCTTGAGAAAGGCAGCTGCGTCCGCACCGTAGATGATGCGGTGGTCGCTGGTTAGGTTGACCTGCATCTGCTTTTTGACTCCCATCATGCCGTCCGCGGTGGCAACCACAGTAGGCCGCGCCGCGCCAACCGCTAGAATTGCACCTTGACCAGGCGGCAAAATAGCATCGAAGCGGTCGACCCCAAACATGCCTAGGTTAGACACGGTGAAGGTACCTAAGTTGTACTCCTCTGGCTGAAGCTGCTTGGTGCGAGAACGGGTCACCAAGTCCTGCCACAGGCGAGATAGGGAATAAATGTCGAGCTGATCCGCGCCCCGCAGTACGGGCGTAATCAAACCGCCACCTTCCATTGCTACAGCCACCGCAACGTTGATGCTGCCGTTGTACTGAATACCCTGCTCCGTGTAGGAAGCGTTTACAGTGGGGTGCTTCTTCAGCGTAACGGCGACAGCTTTAGCCAAGAGGGCCGTCATGGTCACGCCCTTAGACTTGATCTGCTTGTAGAGCGCATCCAAATTATCGGTTGTGATGGTGTAGCCCACCCGGAAGGTCGGCACAGCTAGGCTTGCCACCATGTTCCGTACAACCGCTTGCTGCAGTGTGTTGAATGGCGTTACCTGACCGGGGACAGCAGGTACAGGAGCGGCTGCAGGGCGTGGAGCAGCAGGCACAGGGGCAGGCGCAGCAACTGGCGTGGGCGCTGCGGGAGCAGGCGTTCTACCGGCTGCCCGCTCCACATCCTCGGCCACAATCCGACCATGAGGACCAGACCCCTGCAAGCCGTTCACATCGATCTTGAGTTCTTTAGCGAGCTTACGGGCACGAGGCGATACAATCACCCGGCCACTCTTAGCTGTAGCAGCTCCATTGCGAGACGTTTCCGCCGGAGCCCCTGCCATTGCAGTAGCAGCAGGACCCGGAGAATAGGCAGCCTGAGCCGCTGCTGGTGCAGCGCCTTGCTCAGCGGTTCCGCCGGAAGCAGAGCCAGAAGCAGCGCGCTGCTTGGCCTCCTCGATTTCAGCCTCGGTTTCAGCCAGAAGTGCGATCGCTTCTCCAACCGGAGCGACCCCCCCTGCCTCAACCACAATGGCCGCCAAGATGCCCTCGTGGAAAGACTCTACATCCATATCGGCCTTGTCGGACTCGACGATCACCACCGTCTCACCCTTTTCAACCTTGTCACCAGGAGATTTGACCCAGGAGACAATCTTGCCTTCGGTCATGGTTGAACTGAGGGCGGGCATGAATACTTCACGAATCATGGGGGTGACTTCCGAGACAGCCTGAAAAAAACTACAGAATGGCGAAGACGCCAAGGGATCATTGTATCCCCTTGGCGTCTTCCTAAAAGTGGCTATCCGACAATTTCTCGTGAACGTTGAGTAGAACGGGATCGTGATTTCCGTCTACAATTCACCCCGAATTTCTTGAATTACCCCATCGCGTAGGAGAATTTCTACCTGAAGCTTTTTCACCAGGTTATCGCCCACGTTCACGCTAAAAAAACTCTCGACTTTACCTTGGTCGACCTCATTCTCCAACTCCAGAGTTTGTACCTGCTGAAGCTGCTGTAGTGTCTGGTTTTTCTGCTGAAGTAGCTTTCCCTTATCCTGGTTGAGCCCATTTTGAACTTCATTAAACCGCTGCGATAGGGCAGGGTTATTAGGTTGGGCCTCAACCTGCTTTTGCAACTCAGACAACATTCGTTGCCCCTGCATTTCAAGCTGCTGAAGACGACTGTCAACCTCATTAATTTGAGCCTGAAGCTGCTTTTGAGCTTCCTCCTTCCAAAGCGGGGTAACAATCGCCTTGATATTGACTACTCGCTTAAGCAGCAGTTCAGATTGCGCTACGTCCATAAATACCGACTGGGGGAAAAGTCTATACGTCTCTTAAACAGGGTCGCAGGGAACAGCACTCTCGATGCCAAAAATCTGAAGGATTCGCCAAAACTTTAAGCCGTGGCTTCTTAAGCAGTGGCGCTCTCAAGCAAACATCGCGTCAATCATACCGCGATACCGTTCCATCACCACGTTACGCCGAACTTTTAGGGTTTGGGTTAGAAGGCCGTTTTCAATCGAGAACGGTTCGCCAATCAGCCGAATCGGCCCAATTCGATCGTCCGGACGGTAACCGGGGCGGTCCTGCACCTCTCGGTTCAGTTCAGTTCGAAACAGCTTCTGCACCCGCTCATCTTGCAGTGAGATGACCGTGCAACCTGTGGGTACTGTCGCTTCTGCCCCAGGTAGATCAATCGAAAGCGACTGACTGACGGCCCATTGTTGCAAGGCATCTAGGTTAGGTACAATCAGCGCCCCTAGCGATCGCTGGTCTTGACCCACCAGCATGATCTGGTCGATGTAGGGACTGCGGAGACAGGCATCTTCAATCGGCTGCGGCTCGATGTTTTCACCGTTAGTCAGCACAATCGTGTCTTTAGCCCGTCCTGTCAGGACAATGTTGTAGTCCTTGGTGATCCAGCCTAAGTCGCCCGTGTCAAACCAACCTTCAGGATTGATGGCCTTGGCAGTGGCCTCTGGATTTTTGTAATACCCCGCCATGATCTGCGGTCCCCGAGCCAGCACCAGCCCTCGCTGCCCTTGGGGTAAATCACGGCCTGTCTCCGAATCAACAATCTTGAGGTCGGTATCAGCGATGGGTTGCCCAGATGCACCGCGCAAATTGTGCCAGGGTCGCCGTGCCGAGAGGACCGGAGAGGTTTCAGTTAATCCATAGCCCACAATCAGCGGTACCCCGATCACCTCATAGAAGACGTCTAAATGGCGGGCCAGCGACCCACCACCGCTGATGAACTGTTTGACCTGGCCCCCGGTGGCTTCGCGCACTTTGGAGTAAACCAGCTTTTCTCCCAGCTTGTGGGCAGGCCAATGAACCAGCGCTACTAACCCTGAGACCAGCTTTTGCACAGAAGACAAGTTGGGCTCATCCAGCTTGATGTCTTGATAGCGCCAGAGATTTTCTACGTAGCGGTTGCTAAGGCCAAAGAAGGTATTAATTAGCTTCTGCTTTTTCTCAGGCTGTTCGCGAAACTGCTTTTGGGCGCCTTCATAGATCGATTCCCATAAACGAGGCACCCCCACCATATATTGAGGCTTAACTGCGCGCAGGTCGCTCTTAACGTAGCGGATGTTGGTATAGGTCTGGGTGCAGCCTTGGGAATAGAGGTAGTACTCGACGGTGCGCTCAAAACTGTGCCAAGAGGGCAGAATACCTAGTACTCGATCCCCCGCCTGAGGCTGCACCACAGAGCCCAGATTGTTGATCTGGTGCAGCAGATTGGCATGGGTCAGCATGACGCCTTTGGGCTTGCCTGTTGTGCCTGAGGTGTAAATCAGGGTCGCTAGATCACTTTGCTTTTGGCTAACGGCAGCCAGAGCACGGTTAGCCCCTAGCTCCATAAGTTGACCGAAATTTACCACCTTAAAGGGTTCATCGGCTGGCGGTGCTTCATCGGAGAGCAGCACAATGAAGCGAAGGGGTAAGGTGTCGAGCCGATCACGCAACCGCTTGAGCAGCTTCAAGTCTTCGACGACCAGTGCTATGCTGTCGCTGTTTTCGGCAATGTAGAGCAATTCTTCCTTTTCTGCAGTGCCACTGCGGACTGCGTCGGCTCCTCCCGCCGTCATGATGCCTTGGTCAGCAATAAACCAGCGATGGCTGTTGTCGGCAAACAAGGCTACATGATCACGCGGCTCTACGCCTAGAGCCTGCAGACCGCTGGCAAAGGTTTGAATGCGATCGCACAGCTCCCGATAGGTCAAAGTTGCTTTAGGCGTACCATGAGGATCATCCATAGCAACCCTATCGCCAAAGCGCTGAGCCGCAGTAGGCCAAATTTCGGGCAAGGACTGCACCGACTCGTAGCGTCGCTGGCTTTGAATGAAGCGAGCATCGCGATCGCGGATCGATTGAAGTACAGAGGAGCTAGGCGCGTTCATGGCATAAAAAGAGTAGCAAGATGGAGGGTCTTTGCGATTAATCCTACCGCAGCTGGCCTTTAGCCTAGCTTCTAAGCTGTCGATGACAGGCATTGAGTAGGCCGGATTTAGGAAGTGGCTCAGGGGCAAGGGGACCTAACTCCATCATCGCGTTACCGCCCTTTCCTCCCAATCTTCCCCTCAATTTGTTACTTAATAAAGGGCAACAGTTTTGTCTAACAGTTTCGCCTAAAGGAGATCGGCAATGCCGAAAGCGATTTGGAATGGAACGGTGATTGCTGAGAGCAATCAATGTGAGGTCGTTGAGGGCAATCAGTACTTTCCGCCCGATGCCATCAAACAGGAATATTTTCAGCCCAGCGATACCCACAGCGTCTGCGGATGGAAGGGCACCGCTAGCTACTACAGCGTGGTCGTCGATGGCCAGGTCAATAAGGATGCGGCCTGGTACTACCCTGAGCCCAAGTCGGCTGCTAGTAACATCAAGGGATACGTCGCCTTTTGGAAAGGCGTAAAGGTCGAGGCTTAACGCCCCGTGCAGAAACCGGGTTTCTTCGAGCAACGCTCTAGACTACAGATCCTCTGTGAGAAACCTGGTTTTTGCCAAAATACCAACGCGTATTAGGCTGAACATCTGGGCGTTATCAATAAGCTGATGGGTACTGCCGTTTTTCTCGAAGGCAAGACTGTAGCCGTTACAGGGGCTTCAGGCACGATGGGGCAAGCCCTCCTGCGCGAATTGGCGAAACAAAAGGCTAAGCCTCTGGCGCTGACCGCATCTGACCGGGGCACTTTCGAACCGGATATCCCCGTTATCAAATGGACGCTGGGCCAGGAATCTGACCTACAAGACACCCTCAAGGATGTCGATATTCTCATCATTAACCACGGCATAAACGTACACGGAGACTCTACGCCTACCGCCATCAAAAACTCCCTGGAAGTCAATGCCCTTTCTGCTTGGCGACTGATGGAAGTGTTCTTCACGACGGTAGAAACGTCCTCTGAGCGGGCCAGCAAAGAAGTTTGGGTAAATACCTCAGAAGCCGAGGCCAATCCTGCTCTGAGTCCTCTTTACGAAATTTCCAAGCGTCTGATTGGAGATTTGATTACCTTGCGGCGTTCGGAAGCTCCCTGCGTCGTCCGTAAAATCATTTTGGGACCGTTCAAGAGCAATCTCAACCCGATCGGTGTGATGTCAGCAGACTGGATTGCTTGGGCTATAGTCGCACTCGCGAAACGCAACGTCCGCAACATCATCGTGACGATCAACCCCTTAACCTACCTAACCTTTCCTCTAAAAGAGATTTCTCAGAGCCTCTATTTCCGCTTTTTTGCGCGTTGAAAAGGGCTTCAGCGAGGGTTAACGCAAACGCTGAGGGTCTCTTCAGCTCATTCCCGCTTTCCAGTCACACAACAAAAAAGCAGAGACCAAAATTAAGCGGTTTCTGCTAAACGAGGGACACTTGTAACAAAAACTAGGCGCGTGTAACACGGCCAACGGCAAGTTTGATTTGGGCTTTGAACACTTGAGTTTTCAATACTTAGAAGCAGGATTAATGCGCTTCAAATAAAGTGCATTAATCCTGTCAACCAGAGATTCTGCTTGGGTTATTCCCCGGTGTTGGTCATGGGAGCATCCTTCTCGATGTACAAGAAGAAGGCAGAAAATGCGATCGCAGGGATCACAAGACCAACCATGGGAACCAGAATCGAAGGTAAAAATGAAGCTGCCATAGGATTTTCCTACCTCAACGTCAAAATCACAGCGTTGGGATTAGATTACTCTGAATCACGGGGTTTACTGCAATTCGTTTACAAACTTTGCGGATCTCTTAACACAGAGCCTAAAGCTCAAATTCATCCAGTCCAGAAGAACTCACCTGACCTGGAATCACCGAACGGCTCACGCTGATTTTGTAGCTCTCCTGCTGCGTGACCATGTCCACAGAAATCGCCTCAAACCAAGCTTCCAAACAGCCAAAGGGAATTGTAAGCTGCAACGCCCCCTCTAAGTGACCATGCCCATCGGGGGTCAGGTGGGTTACCTGCCGAGGCTCATCTGCCAGGGTGCGCGTCTGCGGATCTGTAATCCAGATTTTCAGGTATAGACGATTGGGATGAAAGGGCACTCGCAGGGTCACAGCCACCCGATCTCCGGCGGCGAGTTCTCCCTCCGGCATTTCCAGCATTGGCGTGGGGGGAATCAGGATTTCCTCATCAACGGGGGGTGTAGCAGAACTCGCAACGATAGGGGCAGAAGCCACAGGTTGCGGCTCTTCAGGATCCTCATAAATCACGACTTCCCCTGCAAAAGGCTCTGGTGGAGCCTCCCTTAGTTCTTCCTCCTCCACAGGGGGCGACTCGAGTGCAGCCGCTTCTAGTTCGGCCTGTCGCTGAGCCGCAGCTTCATAGGCCTCGACCGCCATTGAATTGAGCCGCGACCAAAACCGCTCTTGCAGATTCAGAGTGCGAAACTCACTGACAGCTGGAGTAGATGGGCTCGGTGGTGCCACTGGGGCAGGGGATGGGATCTCCTCTGCTGGACGTCTTTTGGGCTTTACGAAGTTCGGTAGGTTGGGCTGCTTGGACAGGGGGCTGGTGGGAGTCGGGGGCGCTGCTGGCGCTGGGTCCGTACTTTCGCTAACCCCATCAGGATCCGCTGTTAAACCAGTGCTTCGACTGATGGGCGGAAGTTGAGGAGTATGAGCAGCAACTTCGTGGGGCGTAGGATAGTAAATCTTGGGCGGTAGAGTCAGTCCGCTCTTGGGCAAGAGCAAAATAGGCATCGACCTAGCAGGCGGACCAGGAAGACGGGCATTGACTAGCGGCGGCATTTCCAAATCAGCCCCGGCCACGTTTTTGGGCGTCTCATCTTGGTCGCCAATACCATCCATTGGAAAAGCGACGTTGAGTTCCGCATCAGTCTCGCCTTGATTTGCGATCGCATCCAGTAAAGATGCCAAATCCACCGTTACCGTAAAGCGCTGCACCGCCAACACTTGTGCCGTCTCTGCCGCAGGCACAGCCAGAATAATTTCCCCCAACAGCAGGCGAGTGTTGATGTCTGCTGGCAGCGAAACGGGAATAGCAAAAGTAGCCGGAAGCGTTTGCTGACCTAGGGCTTGCTGGAGAGTGACCCGCACTTCTGCACTTTGGGGATCAATCAGACGGAGTGCGATCGCACCTGCAGGACAAGTCTCCTCCCCAGCAGCAACCACTTGCCCAACTACCATCAACACCTGTTCGTGATTCACCATCAGGGCAGACTGGGCCAGCTCAATGCGGTGGGTTGTACTCAGTCCCAAACCTTGAGCAAGGTTCTCTTCCCCTCGACTAACCGCTGCGGCTAGCGCTTGGTCAATAACTTCAAAAGCCCCCATTAAAGCGTCTTCAGACAAGGGTTCAAGCCGTTCGGCAGGCGCTGCTTCCACAGAAGCCACAGGATAAGACTGGAAACTTTCTGTAGGGGCTGAGGAATCTGTAGAGGCTGGGGAATCCGGAGGTGCCTCGGCAGACTCTTCATGCCTTTCCGTGGGCCAATCCTCTGGGAACCACTCATCCCCCTCACTGGTCTCTAGGGACAGAACTTGCAGCTTCACTGCATACTGCCATTGAGCCGCAGCGCTGTCTGCCTCAAGGGCAGGCTCCGAGCAGTGAATTTCCCAGGTACCTGCCCCCAACCAAGTAAAGGGCATGACCACCATTAAGCCAGAGTCACTGGTTTGCCCCAGCCGCTTCATTACCCGTCGCTTGGGAGGCAGGGGGTCAAGAATCAACTGCGTAATGCGAACCTGAACTGGGCGCTCTAACTGACTGGTGTGAGCCATGATGCGATAGCGCCCCTCTAGAATTTCCACCTCGGAAGACTCTAGGGGCAGCCAGGTCTGATCGCCCTCTTTTTGCAGTAGAAACTCCCAGTACTCCATACCTCACCTGCAACCTGGGCTGTGACTAATTCAGGGTATCCCCAGGGTTATCCCAGCGGGGTTACCCCTAAGAATATACCGCCTATCACAATCCAGTCATGGTACACCCGTTGAGGTAAATCAAGCCTGAGGTCCGTCGCCACCCCTCTTATAGGCTCCGATTCCGCTACTTAGGAATAGCTTTTCTGACTTAGGCGGACATTGGTTACACAAGGAGGAACAGATATCAAGACTTTTTCCTAAGTGGACAGCTTGCACAAATGTTGTCAGGCCCACCTTCTGGGAAGAGCAAGCTCTACATCCCCCAGCCCCTTCTCCCAATTTCTGGGAGAAGGGGAG
>DATNQE010000649.1:0-10008 GCA_036702895.1 Trichocoleus sp.
AATCTCCTCGCAGGTCTTTTCGACCGACTTGTGAGCTAGAAAGTATTCGCCACTGGGGTTGGGGCAAAAGGTTACCGGGTCGCAGAAGAGGTACTCCAACCCATACTGGGTGAGTTCGAGCTCTTCGACAACGGGTCCCAAATGAATAAATTCGTGATCGATGGCGCACCGGTTGAAGTGGAAACCGGGTGCGTCCTCCGGCATGATTTCTTCTGTGGTGGCGGCGCCACCGGGAATAGAGCGTTTCTCGAGCAGTAAGACGCTGTATCCCTCCTTGAGCAAGTAGCCAGCGCAGGTAAGGCCGTTGTGCCCTGCGCCAATAATAATGACGTCGTAAGTTTGCATGAATGAGTTTGCGGAACAGGAGGAAGACTGTTGTCCCTTGATAGTAGGGAAGGTGCAAGCAAGCTCCCCTGTATCAAAGGGAGTATATTGATCGGTAACTTTCGGAAGAGTTCGGTTGATAAAAAGACGGTTGCCCAAGGGCTTCTCAGCTCGCTCCACCGCAAGGCTCCAGTGCTTTTAGCGGCCCTTTGCCAAGTGGCCTAGCTGAGCCAGGTGCCTCGCAGCAAGTACAGCAAGTTATGTCTTTAGCCCTGGGCTCAGCACGATAAATCTGCCGCCAGGGATTATGCAGCGCTTTTGAGCAGTCAGTACAGTGGCAAGGATGGTCTTTTCCCTGCCCCAAGGAACGCCGTGGATCCCTATATTCTGATTCTGCTAGCAATTGGCCTGCTGCTGCTGTTTATTACGCTGGGCTCGGGCTGGATTGCCCGGTTGCCGGTCTCTTACGCGCTGATTTATCTAATAGTGGGTATCTCGCTCAGCCCCTACGGCCTTAACCTCATTCAGGTGCGGCCAGAGGCCGAGTTTTTGGAGCGGCTGACAGAATTTGTTGTGCTCATTTCGCTCTTTAGCTGCGGCCTTAAAATTAGTCGGCCGCTGCGGGGCTGGGACTGGAACTCCACAATCCGGCTGATTGTGGGACTGATGCCGTTTTCGATTGTGGCGGTGGCTGCGATCGCACATTTTGCCATGGGGCTCGACTGGGGCGATTCGGTGCTGCTGGGCGCAATTTTGGCCCCCACCGACCCGGTACTGGCCTCAGATGTGCAGCTCTCAAGTGAGGGTGAGCGCGACTCGCTGCGCTTTGGCCTCACCTCCGAGGGCGGTCTCAACGATGCCTTTGCGTTTCCCTTTGTCTACTTTGGTCTGCACTGGCAGAGCGACCCCGTGTGGCAACACTGGATCGGCCAGTGGGTGACGATTGATCTGGTCTGGGCAATCGCCGCCGGATTTGGAGTTGGTGTTGTCGTTGCTAGGGCTTTAGCAGAGTTGGGCAAATGGCTGCAGCGCCTGCGCAATACCGATGAAGTCATGGAAGATTTTGTCGCCCTAGCCACCGTGCTGATAGTTTATGCCACGGCTGAGCTGGTTAATGGCTACGGGTTCTTAGCCGTATTTGTAGCGGGCATTGTCGTGCAGCGCAGCTACCCTGACCCAGAGCAGCGCCTTTCTCACCTGGAGTTTACCGAGACCATTGAAAAGCTGATGGAGGTCGCCACCATCCTGCTGTTGGGGTCAATGCTGCGCATCGAGCCCATTCTGCGGTTTCTGCCCCAGATTCTGCTCGTGGCTGGACTGCTGTTTTTCGTCATTCGCCCAGTGGGAGCCTGGATCTGCACCACAGGGGAGCGCTATACCCCTATGCGACGGGGGCTGTTTGGGTGGTTCGGCATCCGCGGGGTGGGCTCTCTTTACTACCTTACCTACGCGTTGGGGGAAGGGCTGCGGGGTAGCGAGGCAGAGCTGATTGCCTGGATTACGCTAATGACTATCGTGCTATCAGTGGTGCTCCATGGCGTCACCGCAACGCCTCTGATGAATTGGTATGAAAAGCACCATCGCCGTGAGCGCCAGCGGCAGCGGCAGCGGCTTACTCTCTAGGCCGCACCCTGCCTGGGCTGTAGGGGGACCATCTGCAATTTGCCCGCTTGGATGAAGCTAGTGATGAAGCCAGCAGAATTTATCTAAACTTAAAGCGGTAATAGAGACTATCCTCGGCTTTCAATGGCTTCTAAACGACGTAAATCAGAGACCTCTCCCAAACTGCTAAGCCTCTTGATTGGCCCCCTCGGCGTGGCGCTGCTGTTGGGCGCTATCATTGGCGGTCTGTGGTATCGCAATCGGCCAGAGCACATTGCGTTCAATCCAGGGACTCCCAACGGTCAAGCCGCTCTTGAGGCCGTCGAGACGTTTGCCAGCGAAGGTCAAGAGCACGTCCAGCCTGGGCAAACGGTCAATTACGATAGCGCCTTTCCCACCTCTGGGCCTCACGACCCCAACCCCGTAATGCCAGGGGTCTACACAGACACTCAGCGCCCGGAGCAGCTCGTACACTCTCTTGAGCACGGCAACATCGTGATCTATTACGACCAGCCGCCGTCAGCGGTTTTGCAGACCTTAGAAAGCTGGGTTGAGCAGTTTCCTGGGGCTTGGGACGGTGTTGTGGTCGTTCCCTATGACGGGCTGGGGGAAAAGCTAGTGCTGACCGCCTGGACCAAAAAGCTGGAAATGCCCCAGTTTGATGCTGAGGCCGCTGCGACCTTCATCGACGCCTACCGAGGGCGCGGCCCAGAAAATCCGGTTCGGTAAGCAGAACTGGAAATTTTGCTGGGTAACCTGGGCGCAGTCCAAGCTACCCTTAGACCTTAGATTAATCAACTATCCAGCCGTTGCTGCGGGACGCACTTCAACCGTGCCGCGAAACATGTTCATACCGCAGGTGAACTCGTAGCGGCCCGGCTGACCAGGAGTGAACTCGATGGCCGTGGTTTGGTTGACCGGCAGGTCCTGGGTAATGCGGAAGTCGGGAAAACGCACTTCTTCCAGGCAGCTGTTGGGATCCTTGCGGAAGAAGTTGAGCCGCACTGGCTGCCCTGCCTGCACCACAATCTGGCTGGGCTCGTAGCCGCCGTCGACAGTGACAGTAATTTCCTGAACGCCACCTGTAGTCGTGGCGTTGCGCGATCTAGGTTTGCTGAAGAGAAACCACCAAAGTTCTAGTCCAATCAGGCTGAGCCCAGCTCCGGTAACTGCGGCTTTAGACCAAAGAGGCTGCTCAATGCGCTGAAACTGGCCTACCTGCTCAGTCGGCTCCATAGTGCCGTCGTGATCCATTTGGGCTGGGCTGCCGTTTGCAAAGGTCAAAAACAGACCTAGGCTGGCAAGACTACTGAGGATAAAGCGTCGGTGTTTCATGGGGGGTAGCTCCTGAAGGGGTGAGGTGTAATGCGGTTGGGAAGTGATGGTGGAGGGTTTGAGACGAGGGGTTTAAGGTGCAGGGTTCAAGGTACAGGGCAGCAGGTCTTAGGATTTCCTTGCACTCTATACCCTGCACCCTGTACCCCTCCTCTCTTAACCCTGCAGTCGAGGGCGGAAGTTTCGCAGCCGCAGCGCATTGGTGACTACTGAGACTGAGCTAAAGGCCATTGCTGCCCCGGCAATAATCGGGCTTAGCAGCCAGCCGAAAATAGGGTAGAGAATGCCTGCCGCAATGGGAATTCCGGCAACGTTGTAGATAAAGGCAAAGAACAGGTTTTGCCGAATGTTTTGAATCGTGGCGCGCGAGAGCTGAATGGCGGTGACAATGCCCTGCAAATCTCCCGAGATCAGGGTGATGTCGCTAGCTGCGATCGCAACATCGGTGCCGGTGCCAATGGCAATGCCGACGTCGGCCTGGGCCAGGGCCGGAGCATCGTTAATGCCGTCGCCCACCATGGCTACTATCCTGCCCTCGCGCTGCAGACGCTCGACCTGGGCTGCTTTTTGGTCGGGGCGCACTTCTGCAAACACTCGCTCGATGCCGACTTCACGGGCGATGACTTCAGCGGTGCGGCGGTTGTCGCCTGTGAGCATGACCACCGCTAGGCCCATTCGCTGCAGGGCGCGAATGGCGCTCTGGGAGGAAGGTTTGACGGCATCGGCAATACCCAGAATCGCCTCGATTTGACCATCTACCGCCAGCCAGACCACGGTGCGGCCCAGGTACTCCAGGCGGTCCCACTGGGACTGCAGGCTTTCGGTGTTAATCCCCAGTTCCTGCATCCAGCGGTGCGTACCGATCTGCACCCATTGACCCGCGACGGAGCCTTGGACACCGCTGCCGGCGATCGCCTCGAAGTCTTGGGCATCGGCCAGGCTTACGCTCTGGGCCTGGGCATACTGCACCACGGCTTCGGCCAGGGGGTGCTCGGAGTTGCGCTCTAGAGACCCCGCCAGCTCCAGGAGCGTGAGCTCGTTTCTGTTGGCGGTGCCCCTGACTGTGATGTAGTCGGTTACGGTCGGCTTGCCCTGGGTAATGGTGCCGGTCTTGTCCAGCACGATGGTCTGGATCTTGTGGGCCAGCTCCAGGCTTTCGGCGCCTTTGATCAAGATGCCGTTTTCGGCGCCTTTGCCCGTACCGACCATGATTGAGGTCGGCGTTGCCAGGCCCAAAGCACACGGGCAAGCAATAATCAGCACGCCCACAGTGGTAATTAGCGCCATCGTCACGTTGCCCATGACGTTGTACCAGAGGATAAAGGTGAGCAGTGCGATCGCAATCACCACCGGCACAAACCACGCCGTTACCTGATCGGCCAGCCGTTGAATCGGCGCTTTTGACCCCTGGGCCTGCTGCACCAGCTTGACAATTTGAGCCAGAAAGGTGTCCTTACCGACCCGGGTTGCCCGAAACTTAAAGCTGCCGGTTTTGTTGAGCGTGGCCCCAATCACCTCATCCCCGGCCCGCTTCTGCACCGGCACGCTCTCGCCCGTCACCATCGACTCATCCAGGGTAGACGAGCCGTCGATAATCTCGCCATCAACGGGAATCTTTTCCCCCGGCCGCACCAAGATAACATCGCCCACCATCACCTCGGCAATCGGCACATCCACCTCCTGACCTCGGCGTATCACCCGCGCTGTTCTAGCCTGGAGCCCCATGAGCTTGCGAATCGCTTCCGAGGTTTGGCCTCTGGCCCGGTGCTCCAGAAGGCGGCCCAGCAAAATCAGCGCGATGATCACCGCTGCCGCCTCAAAGTACACGTCAGGGTTAAGGCCCTGGGCGACAAACCACTGGGGGTACAGCGTGGGAAACAGGGAGTACAGATAAGCTGTGCCGGTGCCCACGGCCACGAGCGTATCCATCGTGGCCGAATGACGCTTGAGCGCTTTCCAGGCGTTGACAAAGAACGAACTGCCAGCCCAAACCATCACCGGAGCCGTCAGCACCAGCTGCAGCCAGGGGTGGTGCAGCCACATGGGAATAAACGGGATGGAGAGCCCAGTCATGGCCGGCAGGGAGCCAAAAACCAGCACCCCGCTAACGATCAGGCTGACGGTCACTCTGCGGGTGAGTTTACGATTTTCGGCAGCACGCTCCCGGCGCTCAGCATCGTCTTCGGGCGCCAGCACATCGTCCTGCATTGGCTGAGCCGCATAGCCAGCGTGATCGACGGCGGATTGAATGTCGGCCAGGCCCGTTTGGCCAGGGTCGTAGGTGACAGCGGCCTGTTCTGCCCCGAAGTTGACGCTACACGCTTCGACGCCGGGTACCGAGCGAATTGCCTCCTCGATATTGCTAGCGCAGGCGGCGCAGCTCATGCCGCGCAGTTTAAACGTTTGACTTTCCATAAGTTCTCCTTAGGGGGGCTCCTTGAGTTCTTCAAGCGACGTCCTCAAACGACGCCGTTAGGCAGCCTTTATCAGCAGCCTTGATTAGGCAACTGGGTAGCCTGCTGCTGTGATGGCGTCTTTAATCGCGGCTTCAGAGGCGTCTGTGACAACGCTGACCTGTTTGGTCTTAGGATCGGCGTTGACTTGGGCGCCTGGGTCAACACCCTGAACAGCTTTGGTCACAGTCTCGACGCAGGCAGAGCAGGCCAGGTTGGGAACGGTCATTTCAATCGTCATCAATTTATCCTCATAATCTCTATGGCCCTATCTTGAAGCCTCTAGTGAACTGGAGAGTCAAGGGGGTAAAAATTTTATGGCCTGAGTAGTCTGCTGAGGCAATCCGTTGCCCTAAGGCGAGCTGCGCCGCCGAACGCTCCCGGTTGGGCTGCTGCAATCCCGATAAAACTGCAAAATTTGGGTTTTATTAACATTTACCGTAACGATACGGATTACCCTCTCGATTGCGGGAAAACTCTACGAGTAACCACTTAATTCCTGCTTGTGTGACCTGTGATCCGCTCTTTGACTGCGCCCTTACCCTCCTCAGCCGGCGCTTCCAAAGCTCCCGCTATTCGCCGCTTTATCCTGGTTCAAATCGGCACTTGGGTAGGGTTGATTACGATATTGGCGCTCGCTCTTCTGAGCCAGTGGAACGTGAGGCGCTCACGAGCCTGGGTCAACCATACCTTTGACGTTTTAGAAGCCGTACAGGCGCTAGAGTCTGATTTTTTAAATGCGGACGCCAGCTTGCATAAGGTTGCGAGTAAGGATGACTTGGCGACCTATCTGGATTACCGCGCTGCGCTTCAGGCGGCCCGAACCGATATCAATACTCTCACTCGGCTGACGCAGGACAACCCTGCTCAAACTCAAAACCTTAAACGGCTAATGGTCCTGCTGGATCAAGACCTGTTGCCTCGAGAGATAGCGTTTCGGCCAGAAACCACGCCTCAACTGCGGGCCGGCCTCGCCCAGGCCCAACAGCAGGTAGAAACCTACAGACAAACCGAGCAGGCCCTGTTACAGCAGCGACGTACTCGCCTTAATCACCAAGGAATGCTGACAACTGGCATTACTATTGGGGCGATTGTGTATTCAGCTGTGATGTTTGCCCGAGTCAGCTTTGAACAGTGGCAGCTGCGCCGCAGCAAGCACCACCTGAATGAGCGGCTGGAGAGCATTCAGCTAGAGCAGGAGCTGAGCGAGTCGCTGTTGACCTGCCGCAGCCTAGGAGAGGCCCATAACCTGCTCAAGAACTTTCTGACTCTAATGGTTCCAACGGGTCAGGGCGTCATTTTTGAGATCAATCACTCGCGCGATCGCATGGAGCCAGTGCTCTCTTTTGGCGAAGCGGTCGATATCGGACTCCACCCACCCCACGAATGCTGGGCTTTGCGGCGTGGGGAAATCTGCCTGGGCGATCAGCAGATTCTCAAACTGCCCTGCCAGCTCTGCCAGCAGCTCAACCCCGACAACAGCGAGGGCATGATGTGTCTGCCGCTCCAGGCTCACGAGCAGACCCTAGGCGTCTTTCACCTGACCAGCGTGCCCGTGCCCCTGCAGCCAATTTTGATTACCCTAGCCCGTCAGATAGCGCTGCCCCTGGCGGTACTCAAACTGCAGACTGAGCTTGAGTACTTAAGCGTTCACGACTCCAATACGGGCCTCTACAACCGCCGCTTTTTGGATGAGATGCTGCAGCGATCGATCGCCTACGCGGATCGACAGAACTTTGGCTTTGAGCCCTCCGCTACCCCCTACAGCGTCGGTTTGATATTTATTGATGTAGACCACTTTAAGCGCTTCAACACCGACTATGGGCACGACGCTGGAGATGTCGTGCTCAGGGCCCTAGCGCAACTCCTCAACACCCTCACTCGCCAGGGTGTCGATGTGCCCTGCCGGTATGGGGGCGAGGAGTTTCTCCTCATCCTGCCTGGCGCGACGCTAGAAACTACCGTGGAAAAGGCAGAAACCATCCGTCAGAAGGTCAAGTTCCTCAACGTGATTAAAGGCGCAACCATCTCCCTATCCTTGGGAGTTTCAACCTACCCACTGCATGGCGCTACCGCTGAAACTGCCCTGAAAGCAGCTAATACCGCCCTGCTCAAAGCCAAGTTTGAGGGCAGAGATCGAGTCTGTATAGCTACGTTTGGAGAGGTTTCTCTCGAACCCGCTCCAGAAATCGCTTAGAAATTTCAATCCGGCTTCTGGTGTGGCAGTCATGCCCGCTGGGAGATTTGGTGGTTAGTGCTAAGGCTGCTCTTAGGGCACAAATACCAAAACGGGCACACGCTTATAGGCTGGAGTGCCAGAACGAGTCTCAATATGTGCTTTCATCAGCACGTTAGCCTCCGGATAAAACATCAGCGCCGATCCGGGCCGCACGTCGCCGCAGATAATCTCAATGCGATCTAGCTGCCCGGCATCGCCCCTCACTGAGACCCGCTGGTGCTCAACCCATCCGGCCTGGGCAACGTCCTGCGGATGCATCAGAATACAGTGGCGATGGGGCATGCCCCGATAGCGATCGCCCTCCTTATAGACCACCGTATTGTGCTGAGAGTAGCTGCGTCCAGTCATGAGCGCCAGGACTAAACCACGCTCAGGGGCAGCCACGCCAAATTCCTCGGGCTTGGGCAGGGTTAGGGTGGGCAACGGCGTGAGGTGCATCTGCGCTTTGCCCGAGGGGGTGCGAAACTGGGGCTCAGTGAGGATGCGGCCGACAATCGTGAACTCCTCGTGGGTGTCGTCGATCTGGCCGATTTTGGCGTACCCCGGAATGGTTTGGGCAATCAGCTGTCGCACGTAGCGGGTGTCCTGCAGCTGCCGCCAGTTAACCGGCGTATCGCCGTGAATGCGGTGGGCCAACTCTGAGAGGAACTCAACCTCCGAAATTAAATCTGCATCTACAAGGTGAGTTTTGCCCTCGTCGTTAAGGCGAACAAAGTTATTGCCTGCCTCTGTGGTGGTTTTGTGGGGATTCTCGAAGCGGTTGAAAACGGGAATGATGATCGTGTTTTTGCGGCCCAATCCGTGGAAGTGGCCCAGGTTGGGTTTGGTGGAGAGATAGATGATCGTGTCGATTTGGCCCAAGGCCCGTTTTGCCTGGGTCAGGTCTGGGTTGGCCCCATAGAGATTACCGCCTAAACACAGCAGGGTGTCTACCTGCCCCTGGTCAGCCGCTTCGATCAAGGCACGAGCGTCGTAGCCGGGTTCCCGTTTAAGGGAACGGCCCAACAATTTCTCCAGCGTCTGGCGAATTTCGTCTTTTAAGTGAGCTGTTACGCCCATTGAGCCAAAGCCCTGCACGTTTGAGTGCCCCCGAATTGGCATCAGCCCTGCACCCTGTTTGCCGACGTTGCCGGTGATTAAGGCGGTGTTAGCAATGCTGAAAATAGTATCGACGCTGTTGGTCTGCTGAGTGACGCCCATCGCCCAGGCAAAGACAACTCGCTGGGATTGGCCAATCATCGCCGCAGCCGTTTCGATCTCCTCCTGGGACACGCCGCAGGTCTGAACGATTGTTTCCCAGGGCAAAGCTTGGACCTGGGAGATAACCTCCTCCCACCCCTCAGTATGGGCCTTGAGAAACTCGGTTTGGGCCAGGCCACGCTCGAGCAAGGACTTTTGAATGCCGACAAAGAGAGCGACATCGCTGCCGGGAATCGGCTGTAGGAACAGCGAGGATATTTCAGAACCCTGGATGAGTGAGGTGAGGGGAAAGGCTGGAGAGCCAAACCTGACTAGGCCAACTTCCCGAACGGGGTTAATCACGATTACTTTGCCGTTGCGCGATCGCAATTTAATCAGCTCGTTCATCAACCGGGGGTGGTTAGCCGGAGCGTTTGACCCGACCAGCACAACACAGTCGGCCTGCTGCAGCCCCTCCAGGCTGACCATAGACGTGCCTGTGCCAAAGACGGCGTTGAGCGCCACTGTGGAGGGGGCATGGCACAGGTCGGAGCAGTCAGCCAGGTTATTAGATCCCATGGCCCGCATCATGAGCTGCAGCAGGTAGGCGGCCTCGTTAGAGGATCGGCCCGAGCTATAGGAAGCAACTCGCTCTGGCGGACGGCGAAAGGCTGCCTCAGCAAGGTGGAAGACCTCAGCCCAGCTAATGCGCTCGTAATGGCTTTGGTCAGGGCTCTGGCCTGCCCGCAAAATTACTGGAAAGCTCAGCCGCCCCAGCCGATCGGCCTTCAGCGAGGTCAGCTGCTGCAGCTCCGCAATGCTGTGCCGATCGAAAAAATGGGGCTGAACTGGGGGCTGCAGCTCTGCCGAGATCGC
>DATNQE010000650.1:0-5548 GCA_036702895.1 Trichocoleus sp.
CAGGCTGGAACAATCGCAAAAATGGCATCACCTGCGCCTCAAACTGCGCTAGGTACGCAGCCCCATCGCTACCGGCAGGCATTGGCACATTCAGCACATTGTTGTGCATTCCCCGCTCGGTCGCCGCTCCAGTGCCGGGGTAGCAAGGCGCTTGGTGCAGCGAGCAAAAAGCAATTTGAGGGTTGCTCTGCACCAGGTGCTGGGTGCCGTTACCGTGGTGCACATCCCAATCGAGAATGGCAACCCGCCCAATGTTGGGCTGGGTCAGCGCGTAGTGGGCTGCGATCGCACAGTTGCCAAACAGGCAAAAGCCCATACCGTAATCTTTCTCAGCGTGATGCCCCGGCGGCCGCGCCAGCACAAACGCCGAGTTGCCCGTCTCCAGCACGTAATCCACCCCGTCTAGCCAGGCGTTGACAGCCAGCAGCGCCGCCTCGTAGCTTTTAGCGGAAACGACGGTATCGCCATCAATGTGGCCGCCTCCTTTTTGGGCCACCTGCTTCAGCGCCTCCACGTAGCGGGGGTTGTGCAGCTGCAGTATCAGGGGCATGGCGTCCCGCTGGGCAACTGGCGTTGGCTCGCGCCAGTCCAGGTGGTCAGCCCAGCTTGCCGACTTAAGCGCAGAGACAACTGCCTTGAGGCGACCTGCGTTTTCAGGATGGTACGGCCCTGTATCATGCTCCAAAAACAGGGATGAGTAGATAACGGCCAGCTCAGCAGTGGTAAAGGGAGGGTGCACAGGCGCAGGCAGCTGCCGCTGCAGTAGAAGGAAAGCGGTTCCAGCAGGCCTTCTCGCTCTGAAAACACTCAAGGGTTGAACCCGATGCTGACTCAAGTCTTGCAGAGGCAGGGCCTGGAGCGAGCCACTACCCCTAACATAGCGCCAAAACCGAGCGAAGAGAGAGACCGATCAAAGGGCGGGCAGAGGTGCGATCGCACCTGCTCTCGGCTCAATATTCGTAGCGCACCTCAAATTGAGCGTAGTTTTGCAGAGACATTTCCTGATTGCGGGCGAAATCTTGAGCAAATTTCAGCCCATTCGCATAGCTGCTCTGGCTGGAGACTAACTCAGCACTGCCAAAACAACCCTTCTCCTGATCTCGAAGTTCAACCGCAAACCTGGATAGATAAATCGAATATAGCTTTTGATTTCTGGGCATACCTTTTCAAGCAGCCTCCCTAGGTAGAGGTTCAAACTCTGAAGAAGGTAATCACTCATCAGAGTTTATAAACGGCCTGGCATTAGATCTATTGAGCCCTTATTCCACTACAGAGCCTTCGACACCCTGGAAGGCTTCCCCAAAACTGTCGGGATCTACGTAGTAGCAGGCAGCACTATCCAAACAGATCCGAGCCCAGCCAGAAGAGGTCATACCGTCTAGCTTGTAGGTGGTCTCTTGAATGAAAAAGCCGTGGTGGTCGCGAGTTCCGGGAAGAACTTTTAGATTGTAGATATCGCTATTTGAAACACTCATGTTTTTAGGGTATTGAAAGGACTTTTGCAGGGAAAACAGTTATTTGATTTTTGGGGTTTATCGATAACCCAAGCTTATGACAAGAAGCCGCAAAACTGCTTTGCTTCTCTCAATAAATTTAAATCTTTACTTTACATTTAGTAAGAATTAGCGAGTAAGACCAACTCAGCAGCAGTCATTCAGCACATCTGCAATCTTTACTAGTGCTTACTTTCAGCGTTTATAAACTCATCTAAACCCAATACTTCTTAGCGGTAGCAGAAGCAGTCAAGTTCTGGGCCAAAAGCTTTCAGCTCACCCTTAAAAGCGCTTCAGCAACCGCCCGATTGTGCCAGCAACCCACAGCTTTAATTGCCTCTAAAAGCTAACGGCTGTGCCTTAGCATAGGTTGCTGTCGGCAACACAGGTAAGACTAAACTCACTGAAACGTTTATACAGCGGCAAGGCCCGTCAAAGCGCCGCTAGCCTGATCAGCTTAGGGCAGTTCATAGGCCAAACGAGTAAAGCGTCAGCACGGCGACTGACACAATAGTTAATAACACCCCCTAGCCAGACTTGCAGCAACGGTCGTCTTCTTAAGCTGCTTCAGTCGATAGGCTGCGAGCCAACACTTGAGTATTCTTGACGGACCCAACGGGCGCAGCTAAGGAGGGTGAGCCGCCCTGTAGCTAACCAGGCATCAACCTGCTCAACCATGCGTTAACGCTGAGCAGCTATTTCAGGGAGTTATTAAAACCCCACAGGTTGAACGGAGGTCAATAGTTAGGCAGCGCCTGGATAGGCCCGCCCTAGCCACCGCTGGGGGAGAAATTGTGATAGAATATTATACGTATGCCCGGAGAATTTGCAAACATTTTGGCGCTAACAGACATTTCTTGACGTTGCTTTCAAAAAATGTCCGTGTAGCGCTTTGTTATTCTCAATTTCGGAGTTTTTTCGCCTATGGCTACCCCTGAAGAGCGCATTGTTCCAACGGATCTGCGCAGCGAAATGTCCCGCTCCTACTTGGAATACGCCATGAGCGTAATTGTAGGCCGGGCGCTGCCAGATGCTAGGGATGGCCTCAAGCCCGTGCACCGCCGCATTCTCTACGCTATGCACGAACTGGGGTTGGCGGCGGATCGCCCTTTTCGTAAATGCGCCCGTGTGGTTGGCGAAGTGCTCGGTAAGTTTCACCCGCACGGCGACAGCGCGGTGTATGACGCTCTGGTGCGCATGGCCCAGGACTTTTCGATGCGATCGCCGCTGATCGACGGCCACGGCAACTTCGGCTCCATCGACAACGACCCGCCAGCGGCTATGCGATATACCGAGTGCCGTTTGCGATCGCTCTCCAGCGACTCCCTGCTGCAGGATATCGAGTCCGAAACCGTCGATTTTGCCGATAACTTCGACGGTTCCCAGCAAGAGCCAACGGTGCTGCCTTCGCGCATTCCCCAGCTCCTGCTCAACGGCTCCTCCGGCATTGCCGTGGGTATGGCCACCAACATTCCGCCCCACAACCTGGGCGAGCTAATCGACGGCATGATCACTCTGATCAGCAACCCAGAGGTCACGCCTAACGAGCTGATGGGGATCATCACGGGGCCTGATTTCCCCACGGGTGGGCAAATCTTGGGTCGTAGCGGCATCCGCGAAGCGTACCTGACCGGGCGCGGCTCCATCACCATGCGCGGCGTCGCCACCATTGAGACCATTGAGCAGCGGGGCCGCCCCGACCGCGACGCTATCATCATCACCGAGTTGCCTTACCAGACCAACAAGGCGGCGATGATTGAGCGCATCGCCGAAATGGTGAACGAGCGCCGACTAGAGGGCATCTCCGACATCCGCGACGAGAGCGATCGCGACGGCATGCGCATCGTTATTGAGCTCAAGCGCGACGCCTACCCCCGCGTGGTGCTCAACAACCTCTACAAGCAGACCCCCCTGCAAAACAACTTCGGGGTCAACATGCTGGCCTTGGTCAACGGCGAGCCGCAGATCCTCGGTCTCAAGCAAATGCTGGAGGTCTTCCTCGACTTCCGGGTTGAAACCATCACTCGCCGCACCCGCTACGAGCTGCGCAAAGCCGAAGAGCGCGACCACATCCTGCAGGGCTACCTGATCGCCCTACTCAACCTCGATGCCGTTATCGCCCTGATTCGCGGTGCCGCTGACACGCCCACCGCCAAGCAGGAGCTGATGGACACCTACGGCCTATCGGAAACCCAGGCCGACGCCATTCTGCAAATGCAGCTGCGTCGTCTCACCGCCCTGGAAGCCGAGAAGATCGATCAGGAGCACAACGAGCTGCAGGCCAAGATCGCCGATCTCAACGACATTTTGGCTCGCCGGGAGCGCATTCTCGACATCATTGTGGCCGAGCTGGTGCAGATCCGCGATAAGCACGCCGATCCGCGCCGCACCATTATTGAGGCCGATGATGGCGAACTCACCGACATCTCGCTGATTGCCAACGAGCAGGTGGTCATCCTGGTGACTGAGCAGGGCTACATCAAGCGCATGCCCGTTGCCACCTTCGAAGCCCAGAGCCGCGCCACTCGCGGCAAAGCGGGCACCAAGATGAAGGAAGATGACGGCGTGCAGCACTTCATCACCTGCTATACCCACGATCACGTCCTGTTCTTTAGCGATCGCGGTGTGTCCTACTCGCTGCGCGCTTACCAGATCCCAGAAGGATCGCGGGCGGCGCGGGGAGCCCCGATTGTGCAGATGCTGCCCATCCCCATTGAGGAGCGCATTACCTCGGTGCTGGGGGTGCGGGAGTTCACCGACGACGAGTACCTGGTGATGCTCACCGAGGGCGGCTACGTTAAGAAGACCGCGCTGTCTGCCTTCAGCAACATTCGTGCCAATGGACTGATCGCGATTTCGCTGGAGGAAGGCGACTGCCTACGCTGGGTACGCCTCGCCCGCACCACCGACAGCATTTTGATCGGCTCCAACGGCGGCATGACCATCCACTTCAAGGCCGATGATGAGCAGCTGCGGCCCCTGGGACGTCCCACGCGGGGGGTTAAGGCAATGAACCTGCGCGACGGCGATTCCCTGATCAGCATGGACATTCTGCCTGCCCAAGTTGTAGAAGCCGTGCAGGCCGCCGCCGAGAGAGAGGACGAGTCAGACGACCCCGAGTCTGAATCCGGCAACGGCGAAGGCCCTTGGGTGCTGGTGATTACCGCTGCCGGCTTGGGCAAGCGGGTGCCCGTCTCCAAGTTCCGCCTGCAAAACCGGGCCGGTATGGGGCTGCAGGCCATCAAGTTCCGCAAGCGGGACGATGCTCTGGTGGCGCTGCTGGTCACCAACGACGGCGACGAGCTAATGATCGTTACCAATCGCGGCATCATCATTCGCCAGCGGATAAACGACATCTCGGTGCAGTCGCGCCAGGCCACAGGTGTGCGCCTGCAGAAACTGGATGGGGAAGATGCGATCGCAGCCGTTGCCCTGGTGCCCCAATCCCTTCAGGACGGTGAGGACGAGGAGCTGACTATCGACGTTGAAGGCTCCGGCGGCATCAGCGTTGAGGCGCTGTCCGAAGCGATTGCCGACAGCTCCGAAGAGGAGTAGCCCCATCAGCGTGAAGTCTCCGCTGTCCCAAGTTGACCTGTCCCAATCGCTGCCCCAGGTACGCCTGCTGGTGCTCTTTGGCTCCCGTGCTAAAGGCACTGCTACCGAGGGCAGCGATTGGGATTTGGGCGTTAGTTTGCGCGATCCAGCTTGGGTGCCTAGAGTTTTTTGGCGCTGACGGTGCCGCTGGCTGAGGCCTTGAAGCTCCAGAGCGAGCACATCGATTGGTGAGTCTTGACCGCTGCTCCCTCCTACTGGGGTTTGCGGCTGCCAAACAAGGCATTCCCCTCTACAAAGAAATTCCGGGCCTGTTCCACTGCTTCCAAGTCAAAGCCGCCAAAATCTATGGCGACACCGTCAAGCTGCGGCGTTTTCAGGAGCAGTATGTAGCTCAGATGCTGGAACAGCTCAAGCAATGACTCCTTATGAGCAGGAAGTTGTTCTACGGAAAGCCCAGGTTGTCCTGCGTCACCTGAGCCTATGGCAACGCTATAGCAACA
>DATNQE010000654.1:0-6118 GCA_036702895.1 Trichocoleus sp.
CAATGTGAATCCAGGGAATGTTGGGTTTGACGAACTCCTGCAGAAACAGAGCCGCCGTAATCGAGCCGCCGTAGGAGGCGCTAGAGATATTCGAGATATCGGCTATCTTGCTCTCCAGCATAGGGCGGTAGGGCTGGTGCAGGGGCAGCTGCCAAAGCAGATCGTCTACCGCTTGACCCGCTTCTAGCAGCGCCTGAGCCGTTGCGGCGTGGTTGGAGAACAGGGCAGGCAGCTCAGTACCCAGGGCAACCCGAGCCGCCCCCGTTAGCGTCGCACAGTCGATCAGCAGCTCAGGCTCGTCGCTGACCGCCTCCCAAAGAGCGTCCGCCAGCACCAGGCGGCCTTCAGCGTCGGTGTTGCCCACCTCAACGGTGATGCCTTTGCGCGAGGGAATGACATCTAGAGGCCGCATGGAGTTGGACGAAATGCTGTTGGCAACTGCTGGAATAAGCACCCGTAGACGCACCGGCAGCTGCATCTTGATGATCATGAGCGCCAATCCTAGAACATGAGCCGCGCCGCCCATATCCTTTTTCATGTACTGCATGCCGCTGGCGTTTTTAATGTCTAAACCGCCTGTGTCAAAACAGACGCCTTTGCCCACCAGCGTTACTTTAGGGGCATTGACATCACCCCAGCGCAGATCGATTAGCCGGGGAGCTTGGTCATCAGCTCGGCCTACAGCATGGATCAGCGGGTAGTTTTGAGTAACCAGTTCATCCCCAACCGTCGTGGAGCTCTCTGTTCCCAGCTGCTGTGCTAGCTCCAGGGCCCGCGCTTCCAGGTGAGCTGGCCCCATGTCGTTGGCAGGCGTATTGATTAAATCACGCACCAGGAAGGTGGCCGCTGTGGTCGCCTCAACGTAAGCCAAGTCAGCATTTTCAGGCGGCGCTAGCTGAGCTGTTGGCTTGGGCGACGCGTGTTTGTACGGGCTAAAGCGGTACTGCCCTAACCGCCAGCCCAGGCATAGCCGCGTTGCCTCTGCCGCCGACCAATCATCCGCCAAATGGTACTGCTGAGGCGGCAGCTGCTGGGGCAGGTTGCCTAGCGTCCAGGTATCGACTGTGGAGGGCTTACCAACCAGAACCTGACCCAAGCCGCCTTTGGCATCGGGCACCAGACAAAACGTACCTGGCTCTCCCTTAAAGCCAGCAGCAGTCAGCCAGAGCTGGCTTTCAGCAAATTGCTCTTTAATGCGAGCATCGTCAACAAGAACGATAGGAATGGTGCCGGACAAGATAGGGTCTCCTTCCTGTGAAGAAAAATTGTAGAGAAACTGATGGTGGACTGAGCTTGATGCCAACGCCAGATGTTGGCATCAAGCTCAAGATCTGAGCCTTTTAACCTGAACGGATCCTGAAGAGCTTGCCAATTCAGACCAATAGGCCGCAGCCAAGTATATCGTAACTACCGAGGGGATTTGAGGCCGCCCCAGCGCGACTCAGTTGCCACTAGACCGCCATCTGCCAATAGCGCCAAGCAGCATAGGCCATCGTCACGACGCCAGGCATAATGGACGACTCGTCCACCTCAAACTTGGGGTGGTGCAGCGGATAGTTGGTGGGCCGGCCGGCAAAGCCTACCCCCAGCCGAAACATGGTGCCCGGTGCGTGCTCTAGGTATAGGGAAAAGTCTTCTGCCCCCAATGACGGCTCGTAGATTAGCTCTACACGCTCCCGGCCAAAAGCTTCTTCAACGCAGATCTCGGTAATTTGAGTCAGGGCTGGGTCGTTTAGCACCGAGGGCACTCCCCGGCGGTAGTTAATCTCATACTTCGCGCCGCAAGGTTCACACACCCCGGCAACAATTTTTTCGATCCACTGCGGCAGCCGGCTACGCGTATCGGGATGGAGCGATCGCACCGTTCCCAGCAGCGTCACCCGATCGGCAATTACGTTGGCGGCTCGCCCACCGCCGATCTGGCCAATGGTCAACACCACCGGGTGCAGCGGATTGTGGGTGCGGCTAATGGACTGTTGCAGAGTCGAAATTACCTGGGCCGCAATCCAAATGGCATCGACCGCCTCGTGGGGCCGAGCGCCGTGGCCCGACTCGCCAATAATAATAATCTCCAAGTCGTCGGCGGCAGCAGTGAGCGCCCCATAGCGAATGCCAATCGTACCCGCTCGAATGCTGGGATAGGCGTGCAGGCTGAAGATTGCAGCGACATCCTGCATCACCCCGTCTTCAATCATCCAGCGGGCTCCCTGCGCCGTTTCTTCAGCAGGCTGGAAAAGAAAGCGAGTCTTTCCCAACGAGGCATCCTCTAGTCGCGCCAGCACCATTGCTGCGCCCAGACCAACCGTGGTGTGAACATCGTGACCGCAGGCGTGCATGATGCCGGGAAGGCTGGAGGCAAAAGGCAAATCGGTGCGCTCTACAATCGGCAGCCCGTCCATGTCGGCGCGGACTGCCAGCAGCGGCGTTCTGCCATTGCCCTCTAGCTCAGCAACTACCCCTGTTTTGCCCACTAACTCCTGCACCCGCAAGCCACAGGAGGACATGACACCTGCAACATAGGCGGCAGTCTTATACTCCTGCCCGCTCAGTTCAGGGTGGCTGTGCAGGTGGCGGCGAATTTCAAGTAGACGAGGGGTAATCTCTGCGGCAATAGCTTGGATTTGGTCGAGCATGAAGAGATACTGCGGGACACGGCGGCGCTTTCCTGATCTTAAGCAGTAGTTAAGCACCAAACCATGGTGATGGCTGCCAATCAGGTGAAATCTATTTCGTCAGGATAGAAAATATAAAGCGCTTTAACACCCGCTGCATCGGTGTAAATCTCAGCAGTATTGGGATCGTATAGATTCACCACAATCTCAACTGCCTGAAGCGCAGTGCCGGGGTCAAGATTGGGGTGAATCAAAGCGGCAACAAGGCCGTATTGGTAGGGTCGAGGCGACAGCAGGGAACCGTTAGACGGTGGGTAGAAGGGCTGCTTGAGGCGGATAATATCGCCGACCTTCATTCTCCCAGAAAGGCACTGGCGTCTAGATTTGCCTTGCTGCTCTCTAACGCCTGCCAAAGCTCAGAAACCTGAGCGAAAGCCTCTTCAGAACTCAATTTGCCGCCCGTGTGCAGCCCGCTAATAAAGCTGATGCGCTGGGCAAATTCTTGAAGATTTGCGTTAAATAACAGATTCCCCGGACACCCTTTGCCGTAATAGCGGGAATAGGCATGCAAAAAATCTTTCGACACCATCGAAGAGACCTCCCAGTTAACAACTGTTCATAAAAAGATCCGAAAGGGACACATTTGTCTAGATATCCATAAGATATCCTACCCTGGAAGTCTTTAACCTACTCTTAACCTAAAGATGGATTGTCAGAGCTCGCTGACTAAGCAGCCCCGTCTGCCTGGCCCGCCCCGTCAAAGTTCAAAGGGCCTGCACACCGCTCCAAACCCCTTTAGGCAGCCACTTGCCGCCTAGGCGCTCTATTAACAGCAGCGGCATTGTGTAGGCCCAGGCAGTGCCCAGTGGTTCACCATCGAGCCCGGTTAAGGGTCGTTCTAGTCGCCGGTACTCACTCTCCTCCTCAGGCCTGTCGGGGTAGTAGTCCTCAAATTCGTCTAGCCTGCGCAGCACGGCAGGGTCAGCAAAGGTGAGGCGTACTCCTCGTACCTGCCCTTCCTCCAGCGTCATCGCCGGGTAGCCCAGCGGCAGATCGTACAGACGCCCGGGTGCGATCGCATCTACCGCCCCCAGCACATAAGGCGCACAGAACTGCTCATAGTAGCGCTCCCCCGGCTTCAATGTGCCGTAAACAAAGACGTAATAAGTCCCTGGCATTACCTCCTCCCTCCTCTCTCCTCCCGCCTGCCTCCCCTGCCTTCTGCCCTCTGCCTTCTGCCCTACTCTGCTTACTCCCTGCCCCACAAATGACTATCATGGAGTACAGTCTGCAAGCGTAGCTGAAGTAGGAGTTTGGGGCGTGGAGTCCAGATACAATCCGGCGGAAATTGAGGAGAAATGGCAGCAGGTTTGGGCTGATCAGGGTCTAGATGCGGCTAGCGAAGACCCCAGCAAGCCCAAGTTCTATGCGCTGTCCATGTTCCCGTATCCGTCGGGCAATCTACACATGGGCCACGTACGCAACTACACCATTACCGATGTGATTGGTCGGGTGCGGCGGATGCAGGGCTACCGGGTGCTGCACCCGATGGGCTGGGACGCCTTTGGCCTGCCCGCTGAGAATGCGGCTATCGACCGAGGCGTACATCCGGCCAAGTGGACGTACCAAAACATTTCCCAGATGAAGGCGCAGCTGAAGCGGCTGGGCCTGGCCTACGACTGGGATCGGGAGGTGGCAACCTGCTCCCCCGACTACTACAAGTGGACGCAGTGGATTTTCATTCAGTTTTTGCAGATGGGGTTGGCTTATCAAAAGGAAGCCGCCGTTAACTGGGACCCCATCGATCAGACCGTGCTGGCCAACGAGCAGGTAGACAGCGAAGGCCGCTCCTGGCGTTCGGGAGCCATTGTGGAGCGCAAGCTGCTGCGCCAGTGGTTCCTCAAGATCACCGACTACGCCGAGGAGCTGCTACAAGACCTCGACCAGCTCCCCGGCTGGCCCGAACGGGTGAAGCTGATGCAGGAAAACTGGATCGGCAAGTCCACTGGGGCTCAAGTCGTGTTCACAACCGAAGCCGGCGACGAGCTGCCCGTCTTCACCACCCGGCCTGATACCCTCTGGGGCGCAACTTTTATGGTGCTCTCGCCGGAGCATCCTCTGGTTGAAAAGCTGACGACGCCGGAGCAGGCTGAGGCGATTCAGGCATACCAGAAGGAAGCCGCTGGCAAGAGCGACATTGACCGAACTGCTGAGGATAAGGAAAAGACCGGGGTTTGGACGGGCAGCTACGCCCTCAACCCCGTTAATGGCGAGAAGGTGCCCATCTGGATTGCCGACTACGTGCTGATGGGCTACGGCACCGGAGCCATCATGGCGGTGCCTGCCCACGACCAGCGGGACTTTGCTTTTGCCCGCAAGTTTGACCTGCCGATCAAAGTCGTGGTGCAGCCGGAAGGGGAAAGCCTGGATGGCGACACCATGACCGAAGCCTGGCCGGGCGACGGCGTGATGGTGAACTCAGGACCGCTGGACGGCACCCCCGCAGGGAAGGGCGAGGGCCAGAGCGTGCAGGCTGCGATCGCATGGCTCGAAGCCCAGGGCAAAGGCAAGGGCGAAGCCAACTACCGCCTGCGCGATTGGCTGATCTCCCGCCAGCGTTACTGGGGCGTGCCTATTCCCGTCATCCACTGCCCCTCCTGCGGCGCAGTGCCGGTGCCCGACGATCAACTGCCCGTGCTGCTGCCGGAAGATGTAGAGTTCTCCGGGCGCGGCGGCTCACCTCTGGCCAAGCTGGAGAGCTGGGTTAACGTGCCCTGCCCCTCCTGCGGCGAAGCGGCCCGGCGCGAGACCGACACGATGGACACCTTCATCGACTCGTCCTGGTACTTCCTGCGCTACGCCGACGCCCGCAACGAGGGCAACGTGTTTGACGCCGCCAAGGTCAACGACTGGCTGCCCGTCGATCAGTACGTGGGCGGCATTGAGCACGCTATCTTGCACCTGCTCTACTCGCGCTTTGTCACCAAGGGGCTGCGCGATCGCGGCCTGCTCAACTTTGATGAGCCGTTCAAGCGCCTGCTCACTCAGGGCATGGTGCAAAACACTACGTACAAAAACCCCAAGACGGGTAAGTACGTTGCGATCGCAGACATTGTCGATCCGCAAAACCCAGTAGATCCGGCTACGGGCGACCCGCTGGAAGTCTTCTACGAGAAGATGTCCAAGTCCAAGTACAACGGGGTGGACCCGCAGGACGTGCTGGCTAAGTACGGAGCCGACACTGCCCGCATGTTCATCCTCTTCAAGGCTCCGCCCGAAAAAGACCTGGAGTGGGACGATGCCGATGTGGAGGGCCAGTTCCGCTTCCTGAACCGGGTTTGGCGCAACGTCACCGAATATATTGCCAGCGGCAGCTTAGGAACCTCGGTGGTGCCTGCCCCTTCGTCTCTGCCGACACCCCAACCAGAGGGCCTCTCCAAGCCAGAGAAGGATCTGCGCCGCGCTATTCATACAGCCATTAAAGAGATCACTGAAGACGTTGAGGG
>DATNQE010000664.1:0-4023 GCA_036702895.1 Trichocoleus sp.
GATCTCCTCAACCGAAGGTCTCACAATACAATGCTTTATAGACTGCTGATAATCGTGATGTTAACCCAATGAGTATAAACGCTGTCACATTAGTGGGTCGAGTAGGGGGTGACCCCGATGTTAAGTATTTTGAGTCTGGAAATGTGGTCTGCAACCTGACGCTGGCTGTGAAGCGCCGCAGCCGCAATAACGATCAGCCCGATTGGTTTAACCTTGAGGTTTGGGGCCGCAACGCTGAAGTCGCAGCAAATTACGTGCGTAAGGGCAGCCTGATTGGCATCAGCGGATCCTTGAAACTGGAGCAGTGGCAGGACCGGGCGACTGGAGCCACGCGATCAAAGCCTGTTATTCGGGTGGACCGCCTAGAGCTGTTGGGGTCTCGCCGCGACAATGAGGCTCCAGGGGCAGGTAGTTTTGCTGATGATGAGTTCTAAATTCGCAGGCACTGCCTGCTTCTAGGGCCTAACCTTCGACCCCTGTCCTGCAATATGTTCCACCGTTAACCCCTCTGTTGGCCCTAGAGATTAGCCTGCGGGATGTAGTGCCGGGCACAGATCTCTGTGCCTTCACAAGGATTTTTGACAACACCGGCAGTACGCGTTGAGGAAGCGTCCTTAGCAAAGGATCTCGCAGCTGCTCCAGGTGGGATAGGGCATGACGCGCACCTTGCCCTCAAAGGGAATGTCTAGCTTAGCTACGCCGCTAGCGCCATTAATCATCAGGTGCTGCCGCAGAAACCTCTGAGCTTCTTCTATGGAGTCCAGATAGTAATTGACTACATAGAGATAGGGCTTAAGCTGCTCTTTGGGGTTGGGTGCCATCTCCCACATGGCCAACCGAACTCCGCCTGGCCGCTCTGAGATGCGGAAATGAAGAATATGATCAGAGGCTAGGGCGTACATGATGCTCCACGAAGACTGTAGATGGACGGGTATTAGTCTCTAAGCACTAATCCTTAAGCACGCTGACTGCCACTCAACCCACCCCAACACAAACCATCCCCTGTGGCTAGACCCTTAGGAAAAAATACCCAGGTTTCACCAAAACTTCACACGGTTCAATTTACACGGTTCAACTATACAGGCACAACCTAGATTCGCCAATAGATATATACCAGCTAGGCAGCTTAAGGATATGAAACGGGGTTACAGCCCAGTCCAGCCAGGCTGTTGGACACTCCGTAACCACACCATGGCTGACAATCACTATATATTTTTTAACTTCTTCAGCTTTAAAGAGCAAATAAGGCAGATCTAGAGAAAAAAAGGGATTTCCTTAATCGGCCGATCGACTAACTTAAGACAGCGTTGGCCTGAGGGCGGCAACCAAGCTCAGGCCACACAGGAGCGGTACGAGCCAATTTCCCCAGCGAACGTAAGGTGTGAGGGTTTGGCGGCGGTAGAGCGTGGTCTGATGCACTTTGTAAGTATGAGCAGGCGCGAGCCACTGGGTTCTCCCTTGAGGGTTGACAATGCCTGAGATGCCTGTGTTGGTAGCCCTGACTGCCCAGCGGCTATTTTCAATTGCTCGAATCACATCAAGAGCGTGATGCTGCGCCATCATTCTGGGTGGATAGGGATCGTTGTTAGAGGCCGTCAGGATAAATTCCCCGCCTTTTTGGGTCTGCTGCCGAAACAATTGTCCATAGGCTGACTCATAGCAGATGCCGACAACGGCAGGTCCGAGGCGGGTAGTGAATTGTTGGCTCGGCTGACCCGGCACGAGATAGCTATTAAGTGGTGATAGCCGCCCAATTAGGCGGCCTACTAGAGGTTCGAGGGGCAAATACTCCCCTAGGGGAACCAGTTTCACCTTGTTGTAGCGCCCTGTAACCTGGCCCTGCTCGCTGATCTCTACCAGGCTTTGGGTGGTTCGCTGCGGATCATTGCGATCGCTTGCAAAGGTCCCTAACCACAGAGGCACTCTAGCCGTTGAAACCGCCCGCATCAGAGCCGCCATTTGGGGGCTGGTTTGCCCTGATCCTTCAGTCCATACGGTGGGAATAGCGCCCTCTGGCGTCAAAACAGCGTCTACTCCCTGAGCTACCAGCGTTTGTTAACCCGTTAGATAGCCTTCTAAAGCCTGATTAATGCCTGCGGGCGTGAGCTTAACGCGGGTTGGAACATTGCCCTGGATCAACCCTACGCTGATAGCCGAGGCAGGAGTGTCGGCGGCTGCAGTAGAGAGCAGCACGGCTCCTAGGGTATGGCCCCCCAGCAACAGGCCTAACGCCACTGCTACTAAGACCTGCGGGTGTCTATAGCGGCCTGGATGAGGCAATAGGAGCCCTCTACCCGCTTCTGCCAGCAGCCCGCTAAAACCGACGATGAGAGCTGTAATGCCAAGTTGCCCAGAAAGCTGACTGAGCTGCAGAATCCAGAGGTTATTAGGGCTTTGAGTCAGGGCTAAGCTGGACCAGTCGAGGGGCGACTGGTTGCGCAGCATCTCCAGCAGACACCACAGGGCAGTAGCCGCCAGTACTCTGGCGCCTACCGGCAGAAACTGCAGCCAGCGCAGACTCATGGCCCATAGTCCCACCGTGATCGATCCCCAGAGCGTAATAAAGCTCCAGGCAAAGGCTGCGATCGCAACGCTTCCTAACCAGGGCACACCCATCCAGGTCAGCGGATGCAGGTGAGTAATCCACGAGATAACGCTGCCGTGGAACCCAATGCCCCAAATCAAGCCGTAGAAAAAGGCGGTGCGCCAACTCTGGTTCGGCCTTATTGCCAAGAACCAAAGAGGAATCAGCCCTACCCAGGCCAACGACCATAGGCCCAAGGGGGGAGCGGCTAGCGCCATCAGCCAGCCGCTGCCTAGCACGGCTAACCCCCGCGGCCAAAATCCAGAAGTAGCCGCAGAGGGCTGCCGTTGGGCCTGCCGCTCAAGCTTCATCATTCAAACTCCTGTATCGCTGGCGAAAATAACAAGCCCGAGATAACTGACCTGCGACAGACGCCGTGAGCCGCTGAGCAGTCCATAGTGTGGAAGACTCGACTAGCAGCGGACGGCTATTCCCCCCTGTCCTCAATAGAGGGCGTGTCACCATAAATACAAGCCTCTAGTGTTGTTCAGCAGGCAGTTCCATGAAAAATCTGGCACAGGCTTTCTATAGCTGGTACAAGCAAGCCCTTCACCATCCCAAGTACCGTTGGTTCTTGGTGGGAGGTACGCTGTTGTACTTGCTGAGCCCCATTGACATCTCTCCCGACTTCATCCCCATTATCGGTTGGATTGACGACAGCGTTGTAGCCACGCTGTTAGTAGCAGAGCTAGCTGAGATGTTGCGGAGTGCGCTCAACAGCCGTGAACGCCAAGATGGCGATACTGCATCGGTAGAGGGTGAGACGACCGTCATTGATGTAGAGCCCCAGTAGGCTTGTGCGCCTGAGCCGTGATGGTGTCCTACCGCCCAAAGCCTTCAAACTTTCAGGCTTAGGCCCCATCCTGGCTAGCCGTAATAAAGGATTTAGGTCAACTGGAACTGCTGCTAGATGCCCTGCCGCCGAATTGTAAGCCGAGCGGCTGGGCTTATAACCTGCTGAGCTTGTTTAGTACAATAGAACTGATTAACCTGCGAGGAATATGGCTATTAAAAAAGACCCCCAAGTGCCCCGTTCCAGGCTGATTCTCAACGGTGTGTTCCTGTTAGCCAGCGGACTACTGTTGCTCAATATCTTGCTGCCTGGATTCTTTGGGCCTGCTATTCCCCGCGAACCTTACAGCATGTTTATCCATCGGGTGCAGGATCACGAGGTGCTGCGAGCTTCGGTGGGACAGGAAGAGATTCGCTACCAGCTTAAGGGCGAAGAGGGTCAGCCTGGCGATGTCTATGCTACGACTCCAATCTTTGACCTGCAGCTGCCCACTGTGTTGGAGCAAAACGGCGTTGAGTTTGCTGCCGTTTCGCCCCCCAAAAACCGCTGGTTTAGCAGCCTCCTGGGCTGGGTAATTCCGCCTTTGATTTTTGTTGGTATCTGGCGGTTCTTCATCGCTCGCGGCGGTGGGGGTGGCCCTGCTGGG
>DATNQE010000665.1:0-4180 GCA_036702895.1 Trichocoleus sp.
GCAGCACTCGCCCTGCTTCGAGGGCTGCACTACCGGTTCGGTTTGAGTCACCGCTGCCTGCGTCTGGTCCTGCCCGTTAGCGAAAATCTGCACCTTAACCCGGCAGGGGCGAGCAGCGTTGCCCTGATTCGTCAAAAGAATTTCGTACCCCAAAGCCTCAGAGCCAGCACTCTTATCGCGGTGATGCAGCGCCAGCCGGTGAGATGAATGCACTTGCGTATCACTGCCAAAGGTCAACGTTAGGGGTTGCCCCGGCAAGCAGATAGAAATTTGAGTTTCGCCCTGGTAAGTACTGTCGCGAAACAGTTTGACGATTCCAGGCAGCAGCCCGTCCACCGGACTAAAAGACGCCTGCACATAGCCGTAGGAGCTGCTTTGAGGCAGCGCCAGGTAAAACACATCACAAGTCAGCTCAGCGGTGTTAATCTCAATTAGCGTCGGACTCGCCTGATGACACACAGTGAAGCGTCCTGGGGGCGCAAAGCTGAGGGACGGCAAAGGAAAGGCAACCGGTTCAGCAGTCTCCGGCAGCGTCTCATCAATAGCAGGCACTTCGCTGCCGGGCACCGCGCCCAGCATCCGATAGGCATCTTCCAGCACGGGGGAGCGGGACAGTTTGCGGGGGCGTTCTGATGCTGAGACACGAGGCACCCAGTCGGGAGTGGTTGGACTGCCAGCAGCGCGATCCCTAGGCCCGTCTACAAAGCGGCCGCTGTAAATCGTTAGCGCAACATCCCTCCAGTCTTCGCCGCTGGTCTGCTGCACTTCCGCCTGCCAGGTCATTCGCAGGATCTGGTCCCTGGTAGCTAAGCGGGCCTGATAGCGCATCTGCCAGCGCGCGCTCCCAACCCGATAACTCAGCTCAAATTCATACAACCCTGAGGCTGCCGTCTCAACCGATGCAGAGACTTGGTAATCCGGCAGGGCGCTCGCCTTGCGAAACTGCTCTAGGTGCTGACGGGCCGCCTGGAGCTGTCGGTCGAGGGCTTGCTTCTGGCTTTCGGCCTGTGCGATCGCACCAAGCAATTCTCCATAGCTTTGGTCCAGGAAGGTCAACAATGCCTCGGCGTCTTCTGGGCCAATCTGCCGCTGGGCCAAACCCACTGCAAAGGCGCGGGGGCTGCGTTGGGCCAACTCCTGCAAAAAGTCGCGCCTCACATATAGGCGAGCCAGGTCGTCTTTGGCCCGCTGATAAGCTGCCTCCAGCGCTTGGAGTTCGCTCAGCAGCAGCGCGAATTGGGCATTGGCTAGAGCATGAGGCTGGGGCTGCACCGCCACATCGAGCAGAACTAGCGACGGGTCCTGACTGGTTAAGGTGACTGAATTTGTCTGCAGAGTGCGGGGTAGAGGAGCAAACTCCAGAGCGTGGCGGCCCGCCCCAAGATGGATGCTGCCTCGTCGGGTAACAACGGCCTGATCGCTATAGATAGTAACCGCGACAATCGTGGTATCCACCTGAGCCACCTGCGACAACGGAGCCCGGGCAGGACCATCGGCCGGGGTTTTCTGGCCAGCGTTCTGTTGTATTTCGCCGGCTTCCTGTCTTTGCTCGTCTGGATTACCCGCTTGCCAACTTCCCAAGGTAGCGTCTCCGCATCGTTACCGGTGTCTCATCAGCGCTGAACGGCCTCGCAGCAAACGCGTTGCGTGTTTCCGCCTGAGGACAGGGGAATACCTATTTCTACACCGGCTGGGCCAGAGAACCCGCAGGGTTATTAGATAAATTTAGAGCGGCAGGCGCGGCCACTAGCGGAGATACCCCGGCCATATCCAAAATCTGGGGAATGAGATCTTCTCGACGCACCGCCATCATGTGCACCCCGTGGCATAGCTGCCGTGCTGCCTGCACCTGCTCTGCCGCAATCTTCATGCCCTCATACAGCGAATCGGGGGCTCCGGCCAAGCGATCAATCACGCTCTGGGGAATCTGCACACCAGGAACATTGCGGTTGATAAAAGCAGCATTTTTAGCCGACTTCAGCAGAAAAATTCCGGCCAGCACAGGGCGACCCGAGCCCGCCGCAATTTTGTCCATAAAAGCTTCTAGCTGGTCAAAGTCAGAAATCAACTGACTCTGAAAAAACTGCGCTCCCGCTTCTACCTTCCGCTCAAAGCGGCGCTGCAGCCCCGATAGACTAGGGCACTGAGGATCCACCGCAGCCCCGACGAAAAGATCTAAAGCGCCGTCGGGCAGCGCCTGATCGCGGCTGTCGCAACCCTGGTTAAGCCGCTGAATGAGCCGCAGCAGCCGCACCGACTCCAGCTCAAACACCCCTCGCGACTCAGGATGATCGCCTGCTTTGATGGGATCACCTGTCAGCGCCAGCACGTTACGAACGCCCAGAGCGTGAGCACCCATCAGGTCAGCCTGAAGCGCAATGGCGTTGCGATCGCGGCAGGCCAGTTGGCAGACGGCCTCAATGCCCTCCTGCTGCAAAAGCACCGCCGATGCCAGGGAAGACATTCGCAGCACAGCTCGACTGCCGTCGGTGATGTTCACAGCATGGACTCGGTTTTTGAGCTGGCGCGCCATCTCCAGCATGTGCCCCGGGTTGCCCCCCTTAGGCGGCATCACCTCAGCCGTGACTAAAAACTCCCCTGCTTCGGCAGCCTGGCGAAAGCGATAGCCCAGGGCTGGCGCAGGAGTCAAACGATTTTGCACAACAGACATTGATTAAGAAGAAGCTAAAGAAAAACGCTCCAGGCAAAGCTTCGCAGCACAGCTCACAGACGCGTAGCCTACGGACTCAAAGAGTTACTTTGGGGGCATTTTTGGTCAGTATATCGCGCTGCCTAATATCATGCTCTTGCGCAATGGGCTCGCTGACATCAGCCTATCGGCATTGAACCTCTCCAATCAGGTTGCTTAAAGCGGTTTGGCATAGCCCAGAGCGTCTTTTACCTTAGCTAGGGTTTGATTTGCGATCGCAATAGCCCGTTCATTTCCCTGCTTGAGCACCTGAGAGAGATAGGTGCGATCGCCCATCAGCTCGTGGTAGCGCGCCTGAATTGGCCCCAGTGCCGCCACCGCTGTTTCCGCCAGCAGGGGTTTAAACTGGCCCCAGCCCATGTCCCGGCACTCCTCCGCCACCGCTTCTTTGGATTGACCCGACAGTAGTGCGTAGAGGCCCAGTAGATTGTTGCACTCGGGTCGCTCTGGGTTATCAAACTCCAGACCCCGCAGCGGGTCGGTTTTGGCCCGCTTGATCTTGCGCGTGATGTCCTCGGGCGAGTCGGTCAGTTCGATTCGGCTCTGCTCAGACGGATCTGACTTTGACATTTTCTTAGTTCCGTCGGTCAGGCTCATGACCCGCGCTCCCACAGCCCGGATCAAGGGCTCTGGAATTTTGAGGATCGGCTTCTCTTCGGAACCAAACTGGTAGTTTAGCCGCGCAGCAATATCCCGCGTCAGCTCCAGGTGCTGCTTCTGGTCCTCCCCTACCGGCACTAAGTCCGGCTCGTAGAGCAGGATGTCGGCCGCCTGCAGCACCGGGTAGTCGAGCAGACCAATGCTGACGTTTTCCCCCTGCTTGAGCGCCTTCTCCTTAAACTGAATCATCCGCTCCAACCAGTTGAGCGGCGTAATGCAGTTGAACAGCCAGGCCAGCTCGGCATGAGCTGAAACATGGGACTGAATAAAAATAGTGGCTTTCTCAGGGTCAATCCCGCAGGCGATGTAGGTTGCTGCCGCTTTGTAGGTGTTTTCGGCGAGCAGAGCGGGGTCGTGAGGCACGGTAATGGCATGCAAGTCAGCCATAAACAGGAACGCGTCATATTCCTCTTGCAGCTCAGCCCAGTTGCGGATCGCCCCCAGGTAGTTACCCAGGTGCAGGTTACCGGTTGGTTGAATACCGGAGAGGATGCGCTGCTTACCCATAGAAATACGGCGGTGTTACGACGATAGAGCGTGTGCTTATAACAGGGCAGAGTGCCAGTAGCGCCTACCCTAGATTCATCCTAGGCTGCAAAAAGCCTTGCCCAAAGGGAAATCCCCGAAAATAAAACTTCCTTGGTGGAAGCCCTATTTAGTGTAAAGATCACTTGTGAAGATTCTATAAGAACACGGGAAGCTTCTGGCGCTCGTTTCTGGGATCTAACTTTGCCTGTCTTCCGTTTGCACCAGATTTAGGCAGGGCTGTTGGTTCAGCTCCTCTACCAAGCAGTTCAATCCTTTTAACTC
>DATNQE010000674.1:0-2263 GCA_036702895.1 Trichocoleus sp.
AAATGTCAGGACCAACAAATCCAACAGGTACTCTTTTCAAGAGACTCTACCCGTCTGCCCCAGATCCCTTTTGGGCTCCAAAATCTTAGAAACAATCCGGAAAATTTAGCCAGAACCATCCTGAATTTCAGCTTTGGGCCGTGCAAACGTACTTAGGTTCCTCCGACCCAAAGCATTAGCGCTTCTCCCCAGTTTGCTTGCAGGCTGACGGCAAAATCGTCACGTTTCCAGCTCCGCTTCAGTCTGTCCGTCAGCACTCGTCCCTCTCCAAACTAGGGACTGCCTTGGCTATGTCAAGGCGGCCCTTCAAGAAAGCCCTTGTAGCGCAGTCCTCTGTGCTACTACAACACCCCAGCCAACCCTCAAACTCCAAAAGATCATGGGTATCAAAACCATCAGGCCCGGCTCTAGATCGAGCAAGCGGCAGCTTGCAGCTACGTATTCCCAGGCACAGGTAGACCTGCTGATTAAAACCAAAATGCAGTCATACCGCCAGACCGCTCACGAACTTAGGCAGCTCGTACTGGAACTGTCGACCACTCGGCGCTCCGGACGACGACCCGAGCAGGTAGAAGTTAGTCGAGAGGCGCTGCTCAAAGTTCTCTCCAAATCCGCAGACTTGGCTGACGTGTAGTGACTTTGAGCAACGTCCCCGTCTTTAGGGTGTGGTGATAGGTTTGCAGGAGCATCCCTAAACTGTGTCCCAATCGGCACTAGGGCTTAAAAAAGCCCTAGTGCAGTGCTCCATTTAGGGATGGGCAATGATCTACCGCCATTGCTCATCGTTGCGATCTGCAATAGCCGGTCGAGACCGCTGCTAAAAAGCTGTTTTACTCAGTAAAATAAAGGCCACACCAGGGCTTGAATGAGTTAAATTCACTTTCTGACCAAGCGCGTATAATGGCAGGACTTGTAGGCCATAGACGTTATCCTGTACGCCATCGGCCTCCCCTGAGTTCGCCTTTAATTTAGACCAGCCCTTTAGTCACAGTAGATAGATAACAACGGTGTCCACATCTATTCGGCAATCGCGATCGCAACCTCAGCCTATCCGGCGCTCACCTCAGTTTCTGAAGTTCATTCAGGATGTCGGTCAGGTCACCGCAGCGACCCTGCTGGGCACCACCATGATCGCCAGCTCCGTCATGGCTGGTGGGCTGGTGGGGTTAGCCATCAGCTTCCGCAACTTGCCAGATGTGCGGGTGTTACGCAACTACGTGCCCAGCGAAACCAGCTACATTTACGACATCAAAGGCACTCTGCTCTACAGCCTGCACGATGAAGCTAACCGCGAGGTGGTAGACCTCAACGACGTCTCCCCCAACCTAAAGCGGGCCGTGCTGGCCATTGAAGACAGCTACTTCTACACGCACAACGGCATTAACCCCAGCAGCGTAGGCCGGGCCTTGCTCGCCAACTTCCAAGCAGGCTCCACGGTAGAGGGCGGTTCCACCGTCACTATGCAGCTGGTCAAAAACCTATTTCTCACTCCAGAGCAGGCCATCAGCCGTAAGGTGGCAGAGGCGGTGCTGGCCCTGCGCCTAGAGCAAATTTTCTCCAAAGACGAAATTTTGGAGATGTACCTCAACCAGGTCTACTGGGGCCACAACAATTACGGCGTCGAGACAGCGGCTCAAACCTACTTCAACAAATCGGCTAAAGATCTGTCCCTGGCAGAAGCAGCCGTCATGGCCGGTCTAATTCAGGCTCCCGAAAACTACAGCCCTTTTGTTAATTACGAGTTCACTAAGCAGCGCCAAGCCAGTGTGCTAAGCCGAATGCGGCAGCTGGGCTGGATTACCCCAGAAGAAGAAGCGGCTGCCAAGGCTGAACCCCTCAAAATTGGAGAGATTAAGTCTTTCCGCTCCAGCATTGCCCCCTACATTACCGAGGCGGCTGTGGAGGAGCTAAAGGAGAAATTTGGTCAGGAGTCAGTCCTCAAAGGCGGCATGCGGGTACAGACAACTGTGGATTTGGCTATGCAGCGCATGGCCGAGGAAACAGTCACCCGCAGCCACGCAGCGCTGCGCAGCCGGGGTCTTTATGCCGACCAAATGGCCCTAGTAGCGGTCGACCCCCGCACTCACTTTGTTAAAGCAATGGTGGGTGGGGTAGACCACACCACCAGCCAGTTTAACCGGGCAATTCAGGCGCATCGTCAGCCCGGTTCTGCTTTTAAGCCCTTTGTCTACTACACAGCGTTTGCCTCAGGCCGCTACACTCCTGACAGCTTAATTGCCGATACGCCGGTCAGCTACCCCGA
>DATNQE010000550.1:0-7857 GCA_036702895.1 Trichocoleus sp.
AGGTGGCCCTACTCCGCACTTACCTCCTCCAAAAACCGCTATGGCATTTCTGACCCCCAAAACCCTAAATCAACTCACCGTTGCCCAAGCCCAGCAGGTGCAGCAGCGCTTTCCTAAGGGTGATCCAGAACATTACGATTACCTGATCGATCCTCAAACTGGCGATGTGTTCAGCCGCAAGCTTATCCCGCCTGACTCTACATCTAGCCTTATGGCCCCATGCCTTAGCGTGGCGTGATTTCAGGGGTCGGCATAGGAGCAAATTTTGTCAAAGTAGGACTGCAGCGCACTCCAATCGACCGTCATTCTAGGCCAATCTCAGATCCTATAGGTCTTGCCCTGCTGGCTGCACTGCTGGTGGGGCATCAACATTTCACAGTACAGCTATATCAGTAGACGGATTGATTAGGACACGGGGTGCAGGGGTAGAAACCCCTGGCTGGGGGCGCAGCCCCCACACCTCCATTCCTCTCAAACGTCTTAACTAACTTGACACAGGTTATAGGAATGTGGATGGGGTAAAGGGGTAGCTGCTGCGCGAGGGCTTTTCGGGGTGGGTATGGGTTTGATGATGGGTGGTGTAGGAGGCCTGCGGGCTCTGAGATTCCCAGTTCAGAACTGATGGTCTGCTGCACCGATGCAAAGCCCTAAAGAGATTAAAGGGAATTATGTTGCGGCACACTCTATAGCTGGCTGAATCAGTCGGCATTTCCGGGGGCAAACGCCAAGGTTGTGACGCACTTAGTCCTTCAGATCGGGCTCCCGCTGGGGAAAAACCCAATCGTTAAACAGTTGGCGCACTTCAGGGTATTGATCGGGGTGATCTACTACCGCCTTATAGTCTTCTTCGACCGGGATGAAATAATTAGCCGTTCTGGGCTTAGCCTGACTTAGCCAGGTGGAATGTACGGTAAAACCAAAATCCATCTGGGGATGCCAGAGCTGACAAACGGGTCCCTGTCTCAGGTTAGCGGCATCAAAAATCCAGACTTCGTTGCCGTTGGTTTCGCTCTGGCCGTCGCCATAGTGAACAATGCAGAAGAGGTATCCGGCTTGAGGATCGCTGTCTTCCCCCTGCCCCCGGGCTGGGATGAACTGGGGAGAACCCACGGTAATGGAAGGATCAAACTGGTAGAAATCGGCGATGGTGACCCGGCTTTGGTCAGGTTTAGCCTCTTCTAATGGGGTAATCTGCAGGCGAATTAAGTTGGAGGGCAACCCTGCCTCGGCAATGGTATGCAGCAGGTCAAACCCAACCTGGCGATAGGGGTAGTCTTTGTAAAGGTTTTCAATATGGGGTTTGAGCAGTTCGCTCCAACAGCCGATGCAGCTCCAGTAAAGAGTGTCGATGCGTCCGGGAGGGCCATAGCAGTCACCTCCTCGGTAGGCGTAGATGGCAGGCCCCCAAGTGAGTTTAGGGTCCATAACAATGTCGGTGTTCTGAGGGCGCACTAGAGCAACGCCAGTGGGCGTGATTTTCAAAGTGGCGCACCCCAAGCGGCTAATGTCGGTCGGGCTGTAGATAATGCCGTAAAGCCGTTCAAAGGGGTCGCCCTTTGTATCAAGGTCGTAGTCAAATTCGCTAATCGTCTCAGCGGCATCCCAGGCGCAGACGTGAGAAAAATGCAGCGTCAGGCAGTCATTGGGGTTGTCATAATCCACCAGAAAGTGAGCTGCCTCGAAGGGGAGTACAATCCTGTGGGCATTGACAGTAGGAAGATTGCGTTTGCCATTGAGAGCAGGCGGAGGAGACTGAAGATCCTGACGGCGAACGATATAAAGGTCGTTGCGAGCTAGTTGAGGGTGGTCAAAGACAGTTCTAACCCACTGCTCAATCCGGCGACTGTCCCGTTTTTTTAGGGGCGGCAATAACTCGTCCACCGCAATCTTAAAAGCCGTGTCGAGCAGCACAATGTAGTCTTCGCTAACGCCAATTTGGTGAATACTCTGGTTGATTTGAATGGGTCGTCCGTTGCACTGCACTCGCCAGGTTTTAAGTTGCCCCTTACCATCCCAAATGATCAAATCAACAAAATTACCTGTAAAGAACGTTAGTAAGCTATAGATAAACCGCCACAGCGTTCCCAGCAAAATCAGCAGTTTATCTTTGAGAGTTTCTTTTTCAGGGCTGTTGACCGCAGAGGCTTCGGGGGAAACTTTGACCTCCCGCTGAAGGTCGAGAGGGGCAGGTTCCCGGTGGAAAATTAGATCTATCAGTTCTTTGATTAGATAGGGAATAGGGACTAGCTGGGAAAACGAGTTTGACAGTGACCGTCCCAAATTGACTGTAATCACCTCACCCCCATTACGGTGGGGATCAAACACTGGGTGGGCCGAGGTCTGCACTGTGGCAAAGGCCGTCGGTGGCTCCCAGGGCAAACTGACAAGCTCGCTTACCGGGAGCCACTCGGAGTTCCAACCCACCGGGGTGACGGTAGCCAGGGTGGCCGGATCAATTTCGTAGGGGCGCCCGGCATCCCAGGTTACTAACAGGCGCTCTCGATCTTCATCGGTGAACTGCATCGGCAGAAAGGCCGTATTCAGCTGATTACGGATGCCCAGCTGGCCTAATCTGGCTACTCCAATACTCTCAAAGCGCAGGTCAGGAGCGGCGGTGCTGCCGTGAAACTGAGGCAGGGCATAGGTGGCAACGTCGGCGTAGTAGGAGGGCGGACGGACCAAACGGGAGGCCATAAAAGCACCCTCGTCAGGCTGATCGAAGTCGAAGCGATAGACCATGCCGTCGCCGTTATACAGCAGAGTCGTGCCATCCTTAGAAGGAATGGCGGCACCGTTGCTGGCGCGGGGAGAGCTAACTGACCCCGCTGGCCCAATAACGAACACATGCCCCTGCAAGCCTGCCGGGAGGCTTCCAGATTTAATCTGTAGGGGCAACTTTGGCCCCTGGGCTTGGGAGTTATGGTCACCATATTCAGCTCGACTGACGGTCATTACCGATTTGGGGAACCGATTAGGAAGCGAGCTGGCCGTGATTCCCATAACTTCTTTAGGTCTCTAGAGATGGCTGAAAGATACCATAAGCTGACGAATCTAAAAGTAAGGCAAATCTAAAAGTAAAAACTAATAGGATAGTCAACCTAAATCGAAGAAAACAGCCCGATACAGGGCGATATGTTCTGAAATATCTATAGGCAGCCCTGATACCCCTATAATGCGCTCTCAGTTCTATGAGCCTATCTCCGGAGATTTCACTGCCCGGTTATCGCACGCTGGGTCAGCTTTACGAATCTGCTAAAACCCTGGTCTATCGGGGGCAGCGGTTGGAGGATGGACAACCTGTCGTTCTCAAAATTCTGCGGCAGGACTATCCTACGTTGGCGGAGATTGCCAGATACCAGCAGGAATACGACATTACCTGCCACCTGGAAGGTGATCAGGTAATCAAAACCTACGAGCTGGGCAAGTATCACAACACAGTGTTTCTGGCCCTGGAAGATGTGGGGGGAGAGTCGCTCAGGGGCTTGATGGCCCGAGAACCGCTGTCGTTACTAGCGGGCTTAGAGATAGCCATAGCCCTGACCGCAGGTCTCCATACCCTGCACCAGGCCAACATCATCCACAAGGACATCAACCCGGCCAATATTGTTCTCAACCCAGCAACGGGGCAGCTCAAGATCATTGATTTTGGCATCTCTACTGCCCTCCCTGAAACCACTAGTCAGACGGAACGCCCAGAAAAGCTGGAAGGCACCCTGGCCTATATTGCCCCTGAGCAAACTGGGCGCATGAATCGCCCAATGGACTACCGAACAGACTTTTACGGTCTGGGGGCAACCCTCTACGAACTGTTTACGGGGCAGCGACCCTTTGTAGGGCAGGATGCTTTAGACCTGGTCTATGCCCATCTGGCCAAACCGGTAGAGCCGCCCCATCACCTCAATGCCAGTCTGCCGCCGGTCCTGTCTGACATTGTGCTGAAGCTGTTGGCCAAAAATGCAGAAGATCGCTATCAGAGTGCTTTGGGGCTCCAGGCTGACCTCAAGCGCTGCCGCGACCAGCTCCTGGGTACAGGGCAAATCTCAACCTTTGCCCTGGCTGAGCATGACCAAACTCCCCAGCTGCAAATCTCGAAAAAACTCTACGGACGCCAACAGGAAACGGCTTTGCTGGAGGAGGTCTTTGAGCGGCTGACCCAGCCTCAGCCCAGTCCCAAGGTGGTGTTGATTGCAGGTTCGGCAGGTCGGGGTAAAACAGCGTTAATCCAGAGCCTGTACAAGCCCTTAACCAAATCTGGCGGCTATTTCATCAGCGGCAAGTTTGAGCAACTGCAAAAGGGAACGCCCTATTCCGCCGTTTTGCAGGCGTTTCAGGGGTTAGTGGAGCAGCTGTTAACCCTAGACCCCGGCGCCCTGGCCGAGGTGCGATCGCAGCTAACCCATACCCTAGGGGACAACCTGGGGGTGATGGTGGAAGTGCTGCCCGAACTGGGGTTGATTGTAGAACAGGATGTTCCCCAGGCCCCAAGGCTGGAACCGAAAGCCACTCAAAACCGTTTTCACCGCGTGGTGAGTCAGTTTATCAGCCTTTTTACTAGGGCCGACGAACCCCTGGTGATGGTGCTCGACGACCTCCACTGGGCCGATGCCGAAAGCCTAGAACTGCTGGAGTTTCTAATTGATCCTCAAAGTGCTGATCGGTTGCTGCTAGTGGGGGCATACCGGGATGAGCAGCTCTCTGCTACCCATGCCCTAGTGCGAACCCAGAAGGCCCTGGAGCAGGCAGGCGTTTCTATCACCTCGATAGCGCTGGAGGCTCTGCCCGTCGAGGCGGTGCAGGCGTTGCTCGTCGACACCCTGAGGCAGCCCGCCGAGGCTGTGGCCGACCTGGCTGCGGTCGTTGTCACCAAAACCCAGGGTAACCCCTTCTATATCGCTGAGTTTCTCCGAGCTTTGGTGACTGACCACCACCTCTGGTTTGACAGTCCAACCCGCAGCTGGCGCTGGGATCTGAACCTGATTCAGCTGCGCAGCATCACCCAGAATGGCGTGGAACTGTTGACCGCCCGCCTGCGACGGCTGAGTGCCGATGGGCAATCCCTGCTACAGCTAGCCGCCTGTCTAGGCAATCGATTTACCCTGGCGATGCTCTCCACCATTGCCGAAGCAGCACCGCTACCCGTGGCCCAACATTTACACGAGGGGGTGTTAAGCGGTTTGATTGTGCCCTTGGACCCCAACTATCGGGGAAAACCGACTGCTGCTACCTTGCTACCCGGGTTGGCCTACCGCTTTGTCCATGACCGGGTACAGCAGGCTGCTTATGGCCTGACGCCTGAAGCTTATAGACCCACTACCCACTGGCAGATCGGCCAACATCTCTGGCATCAGGCCAGCCGGGATGAGTCGATGCTTACCCAAACCTCCCTGCTGTTTGAAATTGTCAATCAGCTCAATCAGGGAGCAGCAGCGGCACAGGCGGCTCTTCTCCTGGAGTGCGATCGCACCGATTGGCGACACCTGAACCGGCTGGCTGGACAACAGGCCAAACAGTCGGCTGCCTTTGCCACCGCTCTGGAATACCTAATGGTAGCGGTAGACCTGACCCAGCCCCAGGACTGGCAGCAGGGCTATGCCACCACCCTGGCCCTGTTTCAGGAGGCTGCAGAGGCTGCCTACGCCAGCAGTGAGTACGAGCGCCTGGATCAGATCGTGGCGACAATTGCGGCCCAGGCCAGGGATGTGCTGGACACCGTCTTGCCCTATGAGCTGGTGCTGCAGGCCCGCATTGGCCAGAACCGACTGATGGAAGCAATTAATTTAGGCCTGTCGGTGCTGCGACAGTTGGATACCCCCTTGCCCGAGCAGCCCGCCCCAGAAGATATTGGGGCGGCGGCTGCCGCCGTTCAAGCGGCTCTAGAGGGCCGAGAGATTGCCGCCCTACCCCAGCTATCGCCCATGAACGCCCCCAAACCCCTGGCGGCAATGGGGATTTTAGGCAAAATCTTTGCCCCCACCTACTTTGCCATGCCCCTGCTGGTGCCGATTGTGGTGTTTGAGCAGGTGCGGCTCTCCCTGACCTATGGCAATACGGCCCTGTCGCCCCTGGCCTACGTCTATTACGGCATTCTGCTGTGCAGCCAGTTCGGCCAGGTGGAGGCCGGCTACGCCTTCGGGGAAATGGCCCTGGTGTTGCTCTCCCAGCAGTCTGCTGCAAAATCAGTGCGGGCCCGCACGGTGATGACCGCCGTGGGGTTTGTCAAACACTTCAAAGAACCGATTAAAGACAACCTTCCCCGGCTGCTGGATGCCTACCAGTGGGGGCTAGATTCTGGAGATCTGGAGATTTCAGCCCATGCCGCCAGTATGTATGCCCTCCATGCCTACCTGGTGGGAACGCCTCTAAATGAGCTGAATAACACTCTGGCAGATTACTCCCAATCGTTGCTAAAGCTCAAACAGGCCGCCGATTTAGACTTCATCAGCATCTACCGCCAGGGCCTGCTGAACCTCATGGGGGACAGTCAAGATCGCTGTCTGCTGGTGGGGCAAGCCTACGACGAAACGGTAAAGCTGCCGCTGCATCAGCAGACAGGGAATCGATCGTCCATCTTTCTCACCTACTTCGTTAAAAGTCTCCTGTGCTATATGTTCCGGGAGGCTGCAGCACTACAGTACACGGACCTTGCCAAAAGCTACCTCGACGCCGTTACTGGGTCGATCAACGTCGGGGTGTTTTATTTTTTCGACTCTCTCATTCGGCTAGCCGCCTGCGCAACGACGTCAGATCCCGCTGTCCTACTGCAGCAGGTCACCCAAAATCAAGCGTTGCTGCAGGAGTGGACCACGTCCTGTCCCCAGAACTACCTCACCTGGTTTTTGCTGATTGACGCCGAATATCAGCAGGTGCTGGGAAACACTGTCGCTGCTATGGATGGTTACGAGCTAGCTATCAAACAGGCTCAGGAGGTGGAAACTCTACACGACGAAGCCCTCGCCTCTGAGCTGGCCGGCCAGTTCCATCTGCAGCAGGGCCGCTTTATGGTGGCCAGGACCTACCTGCTGAATGCCCGCTATGGCTATCTGCGCTGGGGCGCTGATGAGAAGGTCCAAGATCTGGATCGTCGCTACCCCCAACTGATCACTCGGGTCAGCAACCCTACCGCCAAAAGCGACACCACTACCACCGCCAGCGATGGCGTATCTACCATCGACGTGGCTACCCTGCTCAAGGCGACCCGAGCCATCGCCGCTGAAATTGTCCCCGAACATCTGCTAGGCACGCTGATGCGAATTGTGCTGGAAAATGCCGGGGCCCAGCGCGGTGTGCTGATCCTGCCCCGAGATGACCGTTGGTGGATTGAAGCAGAAGCCTGGACGGAAGCCATCTCGGTGCAGTCGTGCCTGCTCGATGAGGCCACCGGCCCCCTGCCTAAAGTCCCCCTGACGGTGATCCATTACGTTATGCGTAAGGGCACGCAAATTGTGCTGGATCAGGCTTGTGAGACAGGGAAATTTACCCACGACCCCTACATTCAGGCACAGCAAACCCAGTCTTTGCTATGCTTACCGCTGCTGCATCAGGGACAGCTCAATGGCTTAATCTATCTGGAAAATAACCTGGCCCAGGGCGTTTTTGACGCCGACCGGGTGGAAACCCTGCAGGTAATTGCCGCCCAGGCTGCTATTTCCCTGGAAAATGCTCGCCTCTATCAGCAGCTGGAGGACTACAACAAAACCTTGGAGCAGCGGGTGGTTGCCCGCACCCAAGAGCTTTCCCAAACTCTAGATGTGCTCAAGGCGACCCAGGCCGAGCTGGTAATTGAAAACAACCTCCTCCGTAGCGACGCCGACATCGCTGCCAACTACGTGTACCAGGTGGGAGGCAGCCTACCTATGG
>DATNQE010000682.1:0-5575 GCA_036702895.1 Trichocoleus sp.
CGCTGAGGGCAAGCTTACCCTTAGCCGCACTGCTCGGCTTGAAGGGGACGTGGTTGCTGGGGCACTCGAAATTGAGCCGGGAGCTTACTACACAGGCTACATCGAAACCCGAGACGCTAAAAGTTTGCCCCCTACCCGCGACATCCCTGAACTCTACGGCACTACCGAGCCGTAAAACCCTTGGTTTGATCGGATGAACCGATAACCTATGGGTTTTCTAGGTGACGCTGGAGCCCCTCTAGCCTCTGGCTAAGGACCTGCAAAGACGCCGTAATTGGCGCAGAGTTAAGATTGCGGGCGTCTTCCTCTAGTTGGGCGGCTAGCTGCGAGAGTGCGATCGCACCCACGTTGGCGCTTGCCCCCTTGATGTGATGGGCCACCTGACGCACTTCAGCCAGATCGCTAACCCTCCAGGCCTCCTGTAGCCGCTCCATCTGCACCTGACAGTCCTGGAAAAAAATCTGCAGCAGCTCCTGCTCAAATTCGTGGTCGTCGCCCGAGAGTTCGTGTAGCTGCTCCCAGTCAATATCTTTGCTATATTCGTTTCCCTGCACACGTCCTCCTGTGTTGTAGCGACGTCGACCTACCCTGTAACAAAGGGTGCCTATTCCAAAGCGTTATTGGCTAGGGGCATTCCAGAGACCTAGCGCAAAGATGCCCGTGCTGCCCGTCAGGAGCAGTGATACTGCCTAGCTTTGCTGCCCAGCGCTCCTACTCCCCGCCGCTTAGCCAGGTTATCAACGCCGCCACTCCAACCCAAAGCAGCCAGCGTGGCGGTAGCAGAACTTGCACAGCTAAATGAGGAATCGAGTCAACCAGCGTAGCCAAAACAACAGTCGTAATTACGACCAGCAGCAGCAGCAGGGCAGGAAACGCCATCGAAAAGCTCTCTTCAAAATTCAGTTGAGTCACGCGCTAGGTCAATAGTATCGCCCCGGAGCCGGTCTGCTATGTTGGGGTAGCTTGGAAAGATATAAGGATGTTCATAGATAAACAGAGCCCTTGTTCGCAGAATCTCAGCTCTATGTATCAAGGGACACTTCAATCTTCTGTCTACTGAACTGATACATCTCCCCTGATCTAGCGCACTCTAGATATAGAGTTCAAACAGACCTTATGAAAGCTCGACTGACCGCTCGGCGCTCGTTTTCCTGGTCCAATCTGCTGATGCTAGGTGGACTGCTGGGTTTGGTCGGCGCTGCCCCCGCCCTGGCCCAAAACGCTAATTTCGGCTCCATTACCCTCGGAGGCGCTAGCCTAAACGGCAGTGCCCAAGGCCACACCGCTGGCTTTTTTGCCCTGTCAGACATTGCCGGACGCGACAAAAACGGCAACATCTGCGCTGGCTTTGCTGCATCTACCCCCGACCACATTCTGGTGCTGCAACAAGATTTTTCCAGCCTGACCCTGCAGGTTAGCAGTGGCGGTAACGACACTACTCTGCTGGTACAAGGTCCCAACGACAACACTATTCGCTGCGGCGATGACACCGACCGCCGCAACCTCGATGCCACCGTGCAAGACGGCAGTTGGGCTGCGGGGACGTACCGCGTTTGGGTCGGTACCCATGATCAGGGCCAGCGCTATAGCTATACGCTCAACGTCAGCCAGTAGCTCTGCCAACGAGCTATTTGCTGAGTCATTCAGGGAACACGTCAGAGAGCAATAGCGCCCAGTAGACACGCTAATATAAACTTTGATGTGCCTATCCGTGAGTCCATGGCTGTGTTCAAGACCCTGGTAGAAGATTTTCGCATCGTCTTTGAGCGTGACCCGGCAGCCCGCAATTGGTTAGAGGTGCTGGCCTTTTATCCAGGGTTTCACGCTCTAGTGCTGCACCGGATCAGTCATTGGCTCTGGAATCTGGGCCTGCCCATTGTGCCCCGGCTAATATCTCACATAGCCCGCTTCATTACCGGTATCGAAATCCACCCCGGCGCCACGATTGGAAGAGGCGTTTTCATTGACCACGGTATGGGCGTTGTCATTGGCGAAACGGCCATCGTAGGAGATTATGCCCTGATCTATCAGGGCGTAACGCTGGGCGGTACGGGCAAGGAAAGCGGCAAACGCCATCCCACCCTGGGCGACAACGTTGTCGTAGGGGCTGGGGCCAAAGTCCTTGGCAACATTCAAATCGGTCACAACGTCCGCATCGGAGCCGGTTCGGTTGTGCTGCGAGAAGTGCCCTCCGACTGCACCGTAGTTGGCGTACCAGGTCGAATTGTCTTTCGCTCTGGAGAGCGGGTTGAGCCGCTGGAGCACGGCCGTTTGCCCGACTCGGAGGCCCAGGTAATTCGCGCACTGGTAGATCGCATTGAGGCTCTAGAGCAGCAGGTAGAAGATTTACGACCCGCACCCGCCGTCGAGCAGCCTGTGCTGGTAGCTGCTAAGCTGCCTACGGGCATCAGTCCTGTAGCTATCGAGGCTACAAGCTGCCGCTTGAAAAACCGCGTGATTGAGGAATTTCTTGACGGCTCAGGCATTTAGTTAGCTTCAGCTCAGCCAGAATCTTTAGTAGACAGCCTCTCCTGGGAGAGGCTGTTTAGCTAGCGCTGCATTCTGCTCGATTCGCGACCCCCCATCACTGTTAAACCGGAATCCCAAATTGGGAAATACTGGTAACGCTTGCCCTAAAAATCCGCTTCTTCAAGGATTAACCGCTACCGTTGTCCACTGATCGGGCTCAATCTGCTGGTAGTGAGTTCTATTTTGGGGATTGCCGCGCAGCTCCAGGTGATCCACCAGATGTGGCCTGAGCAGCAGCAAGCAGAATGACTCTGGGGGAATCGAGGGATGAGGAGCCGGCGCTTCAAAGGCACTCTGAGGGGCGCGAGGCTGTCCCGGTGAGGGCCATGTAAACTGTATTCGAGCCGCATCGGACAGGCTCTCCCAAGCCTGCTGTCGGGCTAGCTGTAGCGCCGAAGTGCTTTCTTGAGCCGTGACTAACGTTAGATCCCCAGCAATGCGAAACTGCTCGCGAGTCTCTGTAAAGTACCAGCAGGCCTCAGCCCACGGTTGATGAGCCGCATGGGCCATTTTCTCGCTGCGGGTGTCGGTGACAAAGGTGAGAGTGCTGGTGTCCTGCATAAAGCCCCGAAATACCACAGTCCGGTTAGCGGGCCTGCCATCGGGCCGAATGGTAGCCAACTGCAGATAGCGGCTGTAGGGACGGCTGCGGTTGCGGTGCAGAGCACGGGCTAGAAGAGGGCGCCAGGGGGCCAAAGTCATGAGTGGGAGAAAGGGGGGACGGAGTATAGGGTGTAGGGCATTAGAGCTATGTGAGCGGGAGAGGCTTATACCCTTTGCTGTTTACCCTCTGTCTTCTATTCTTCAGGTCTAGGGCATAGAGATGTTATGCTGCCTGCTTTAATTTTCTCTGCTCGAAGCCCATCTGAGCAAGGAATATAGCAGTAGACAGATGATTAGGACACGGGGTGCAGGGGTGAAACCCCTGGCTGGGGCGCAGCTCCCACACCCCCATTCCTCTCAAACGTTTTACTCAGCTCGACACAAGCTATATCAGTGAGTCTATAGGCCGGGCCGAAGTAGGCTGGGAGGCGCTTTAAGGGCCTACGCTAAGCATTGGACCGGTGGGTTGTGCGTAAGGGGATGTGTTTTACCAGATGCAAGAGCTTGTTGTGGGGTCAACGCGGCTGCTGCTGCTACCTGAGAAAGCAGTTTACGTGGATCAAATGCGATCGCTTTTAGTTGCCGATGTTCACCTGGGTAAGTCAGAGACTTTTCAGCGCTACGGTTTGCCTGTCTCGAGCCAGGTTAATGAGGCAACGCTGGCGCGTTTAGAGCGGGCGTGTGAGCAACTTCATCCCGACTCCCTGTGGATTTTAGGCGACCTGTTCCATGGTCAGGAGGGTTTAGTCGATAGTGTGATTGATAGCTGGCTCAAGTTTTTGAATCGAACCCAAGTGAATGCCCACCTTGTTTTGGGCAACCACGATCGCCCTCTGCCGGATGTACTCAATCAGCTAGCGCTGGAGTGCTTCACCAACGCTGTCCAAATTGAGGGGCTGGTTTTGAGCCATGAGCCCTGGCCTCAGGCAACACACCTCAATATCTGTGGCCACGTTCACCCCTGCGTCCGGCTCAAAACTCGATTAGATACGCTGCGGCTGCCCTGCTTCTACTGGGAGCCTCAGCAGAAACGGCTCACGCTGCCCTCCTTTGGCGAGTTTACAGGGGGCTATGAGGTGCCGCTTTCTCGACAGACAGCAGCCTATGTCATAGCTGAAGATCAGGTAGTGCCGTTTGGTCTAGGCAGCTAGCTCAGGCTGCTTGCCTAGAGGCTAACCTTTTTGACCTTAGACGGAGTAATTTCGACAACAGAGTTCCAGCACAGACATTTTGGCCCTAAAAACGCCGACAGCATTAAAACTTCTCTGTATTTAGGGATAAAACGTTTGATCTATCGCTACCTATGATAGGAGAGTGGCTGCCTGAGCCTGCAACCCTAGCAGCTGCTAAACGTTGAATTACAGCATGGGTTGGATTGATGAAAAGTTTTTCTAGGGTAGCGATCGCAGCGCTAGCGGTGGTAACGACCGTAACGGTGTCTGCCTGCGACCGTCGCAATACGCCTGAAACCGTTACCACCGCGCCGACCGTTACTCCAACCCCGACGCTCACTCCGATCCCCACGCCTACTCCGGTTCCGCCCCCGACGACTGCTCCCGCAACAGGTCAGGCAACAGGTCAGGGAAACGGGGAAACGGCCATTAACCCACCTAGGCAGGCAACCTTGACAGCTCAGCAGTCGGGGGCGCAAATTAACTTGCGATCGCAGCCCAACGCCCAATCCGGCTCCAAAGGCTACGGCTTAGTTGGCGACAAGGTGACCCTACTGCGAATTACCGAAGGTGCCGACAGCTACAGCTGGTACTACGTCAAATTCTCAGGGTCTGGAGCCGAGGGCTGGGTTCGCGGCGACTTCATCAATACCCAGGGTGAGCCTACAGCTGCTGCGAGCCAATCGACCGCAGCCCGCTCAGTGCAGTGCAAAGGTGTGTTTGACGAGACTGTCTTTACCGCCACTTATAGCAACGGCAGCTTTACCCGCATTGAGTTTAGAAATTTGGAGTCCAACGCCACATTTGGCGGTCCTCTGCGGTCCCAGGGTGAGAATGGGCAAGGGCAGCCTGTTTTCACCGGCGCAGTTAGCCCTCCCGCAGGCGGATCCTACTCCGCTACCCTCATCGACCTCTCAGGCGGCAACCCCACCCCAGGTTCTCAAGTAGCTCTGGAATATGCTGATATTCCTGCTACCGGCACCTGTGAGTAGACCAACAGAAAAAGAGCGCTGATTTACTGCTATTGCGCTGGCTAAATAATTTAGGACGTGGATAACACTGCAGAGCCTCGTAGGCTCTGCAATAAGCAACAGCCGTACGGACTCCTGAACTAAAATGTTTCAGCTATGGCGGTTGCCCGTTGCTTAAGCAATGGGTTGAGAGAACATGTAAGCGCTTTGACCAGCCAGGAGCAGCCTCCACTCCGTCATAGCTGTATCAGAATAGCTATAGCTTGTGTCGAGCTAGTTAGGACATATTCGAGAGAGGTG
>DATNQE010000553.1:0-4355 GCA_036702895.1 Trichocoleus sp.
CGGTAGCTCTGGATGGTGGAAATGCCGATCTTAGACGCAATCTTGAGCACACCCTTGGTGGCGGCCTTGATGTAGTTCTTGCAGGCGGTGGAGTAGTCTGTGCCCACCAGCAAGCCCTGCTGAATCAACCCATCAATGGACTCAAAGGCTAAGTAGGGATTGATCGCGCCGCAGCCGTAGCCGATCAGCACTGCAAAGTGATGCACTTCGCGGGGTTCGCCCGACTCCAGTACCAGGCCAACGCGGGTGCGGGTGCCTGAGCGAATCAGGTGGTGGTGCAGACCGGCAACTGCCAGCAGCGCCGGGATAGCCGCCCGCTCGGGGCTAACGTCTCGATCCGACAGAATGATCAGGTTGGTGCCGCTGGCGATAGCCTGGTCAGCCTGCTCACAAATTCCCGTGATGGCAGCCTCCAGCCCTGCGACCCCAGCCTGGGGATCAAACAGCGTCGGCAGGGTAATCGAGCGGAACTCCCCTTCAGAGATATGCTTCAGCCTGGCCAGATCGGCGTTGCTAAGAATGGGGGTTTTTAGCTCGATCAGGTGGCAGCTCTCCGGCTGCGGCTGGAGCAGGTTGCGCTCAGCGCCAATGGTGGTCTCGGGCGAAGTGATAATCTCTTCGCGAATCGAGTCAATCGGTGGGTTGGTTACCTGGGCAAAGAGCTGCTGGAAGTAGTCGTAGAGCAGCTTGGGCTTGTCAGAGAGCACCGCTAGGGGCGTATCCGTACCCATGGAGCCGACAGCCTCAACCCCGTCACGGGCCATTGGCGTTAGCAGCAGGCGCAGTTCCTCAAAGGTGTAGCCAAAGGCGGTCTGCCGCTGCAGCAGGGGCAGCTCTGGCAGGGAACGATCCACTGGGGCATCCTTCAGGTTTGACAGGGGCACCAGGTACTGGTCTAGCCAGCTCTGGTAGGGCTGCTCAGAGGCGATTTGGCTCTTGATTTCTTCGTCGGCTACAATTCGTCCCTGCTGCATATCTACCAGGAACATGCGGCCCGGCTCCAGGCGGCCTTTTTGCGCCACCCGCTCCGGCTCAATGGGCAGCACGCCCGCCTCAGAGGCCATAATTACCAGGTCGTCTTTGGTGACGTAGTAGCGCGAGGGGCGCAGGCCGTTGCGATCGAGCACCGCGCCCATCATAGTGCCGTCGGTAAAGGCGATGGAAGCAGGGCCGTCCCACGGCTCCATCAGGCAGGAGTGGTACTTGTAAAACGCTTTTTTCTCCGCGCTCATGGACTCGTGCGCTGCCCACGGCTCGGGGATCATCATCATCACAGCGTGGGGCAGAGAGCGGCCCGCCAGCACCAGCAGCTCCAGGGCGTTGTCAAAAATCAGCGAGTCGCTGCCGTCGATGTTGATCACCGGCTGCGCTTTTTTCATGTCGTCGCCAAACAGAGGCGACTCAAACAGGGCCTGCCGCGCGTGCATCCAGTTGATGTTGCCGCGCAGGGTGTTGATTTCGCCGTTGTGGGCGATGTACCGGTAGGGGTGCGATCGCTCCCAGCTTGGAAAGGTGTTGGTGCTAAAGCGGGAGTGCACCAGCCCCAGCGCGCTCTCTAGGCCGGGCTGCTGCAAATCGAGGAAATACTCGCCCACCTGAGCCGGGGTCAGCATTCCCTTGTAGACCAGGGTGCGGCAGGACAGGCTGGCCGGATACCAGTAGGGATCCGCCTCAGCAGTGCGGATAGCGGTATGCGATCGCTTGCGAATGATATACAGCTTGCGCTCAAACGCAGCTTCATCTAGCGCTGGGGATCGCTCAATAAATACCTGCTGCATAAAGGGCTCGCTGGCCTTGGCCGATTCGCCTAGAGAGGCGTTGTTCGTAGGCACATCGCGCCAGCCCAGCACTCGCAGCCCTTCTTCGGCTACTACCTGTTCAAAGACCTGTCGCCCTTGAGCGCGGGCTGCCCCATCAGGAGCGCCGTAGATCATACCGACACCGTACTGCCCAGCGACGGGCAGCGTGATGCCTAAGTCTGCGGCGGCCTGCCTCAAAAAGGTGTGAGGCACCTGCATTAAAATACCGGCCCCGTCGCCTGTGTTGGCTTCTGCCCCAACGGCACCGCGATGATCGAGGTTCAGCAGAATCGTCAGCGCCTGCTCAACGATGGCGTGGGATGGTTTCCCCTTCATATGCACAATAAAGCCCACACCGCAGGCATCGTGCTCAAATTGGGGGTCGTACAAACCCTGTTTAGACGGCAAGGAAGGAAATGTCATTGTGATATTCGGGGAAACGGCCTGTGGGGTTATCTAGAGTGCTGACAGCAGGCAACCAAGCCTGAGGAAAAAATGGACTTAAGACCTGGGTAACTCTATGGACACGGCGGAGCGCGGGTTTCCAAACGCGCTTGAGTGGGGTGGGCTGAAAGAGTGTTAGCCTACGTTTTCTGCCGTACCGCTTTTTGGCGCTGGTTTGATATCAATTTGATACCGGGTCGATACCTGCTGTGCCAACAAAAGGCCACTCTAGCTAAAACGGATTTTCTAGCAAGAAAAGCAGCTTAGCATCATGTCTTAAGGAAATCGTCACATCTACTCTCTGTGAACTTCTCTATTTGTAACGAAAGCGATGAACGTCGATGGAGCTACCTCTCATAATATTTGTCTTTCCTGACAATATTCGGGCTTTTAGCTGAGCCAGTTAGCTTAGGCGCACTCAACGCTTTACCGCAGATGAGCAGCCTTTTTCATGGATGTCAGAAGAGGTTGCAAGGTAGCTCTCGGCCGCGTATTGGTGACCCAGAGAAACAGCATGAGTATTTTTTCTCTGGCGGAAATTTCTGTTGCCTGGAATGCTAATTTGGCCAACAACAGATTGTTTGCAGAATTATCTGCTGATTTAGAAAATCTAGTCTTTAAAGGGTTGCTACAGCCTTCTTGAGCTAGGAGAGGCTTTCAAAGTTGGCAATCTGGCCAATAAAAAAATCGCCCCTAACCCTGCGGCTAGAGACGATGCAGACTCTTGATGAAACGTTCTTCTTGGAGTTTGCTCTGGAGTTTACTCTTAGTAGGAGTACTCTTTAGAGTACTTTGCCTAGTGCTGCTTGCCAGCCATCTCGGCTACAGCTTTAATAGCTATCGTCGGTGTTGCCAACTGTTTGAATGCCCAGCAGCTGATTAGCGTGGTTGAGCCTTTCAGCAATGGCTTCTCTCCAATTTAAGCTGATATCAGCATCCGCCAGGACTTCTTGGGCAAGCTGGCGAAAGGCTGCGCTAGCTGAAATGTCGCCATTGTCGATATTTTGTAGATTGTCGTAAATAGATTGGGGCGAAACTTGAGACATAATTCCTTCCTTCTAGTGCTGCTTCTATCGATGTTTCTACAGTTTCAAATAGTTGGAACTGAAGGTGTTAGAGGGAGTCGGACGCAATTTTCAGGGAACACAATCGAAAGCTAGTGGTGGACGGCAGGCGTTAGGGGCTTTAGCAAGTTCCTTAACGAGGTGAATTCCCAACGGCTGCTCTTCTGGTTGATTACAGACTGTTCGACAGGAGTTGATAGTGGCGGCTGCTTAGGTTGATGAGTTCTCAGCTCGCCTTAACTTTCACCAGTGTAGGTTTGCTCCCTAGGAGGCAGAATCCTTCTGCTTATAAAATGTGCGAGTTCTTAATAGTCGTTGAAGATTTGCTAATGAAGTTTGTGAACTTCAGTGCTTTCCCGGTTGAATTGTTTAGACTTGTTGTTTCCTGGGGAAAACGTGAAGAATCAGTCTATGCAGATTGAGTCGCTGTTCCGTTGCTCAGATAGGGCTAGGCGCAGCGCTGTCAGCACAAGGTTATATGGTACTAGAGTACTAAACGACCCTTGGGATAGAGGATGATGGCTGCCTCAACCCGTTACAAGGAGAAAGGACAGACTTGAACGGTTGAGAACAATGGCTTTTGAAGAACTGCGTAAAAGCGACGTAATGGCCCATTTAATGGACGCTCTGGAGGCAGGCCAGGATGTGGGGCACTACGGAAAGTTGGTATTTACAATGGTGGCGCACCACTTTTTGACTGAAGATGAGCTGGTAGCGTGGCTGCAAAAAAGCCCTGATACTGACGAGCAGGCCGCTCGCTCCCTTTACCTACAGGTGCAGGGCAAGGACTACAACCCGCCCAAGCGCGATCGCATTCTGGAGTGGCAGCAGCAGCAAGACTTTGCGATCTGCCCCAACCCCGACGACCCGGATGCCTGCAACCTCTATCGGGACTTGACTTTCCCGGAGCATGTCTATGAGCACATTTCTGAGTACTACGAGCAAAAGGCCCGCTAGCTGTAGCGTTTCTTCGCTGCTTGAGAGGCGAGAGCCTAGCTGCCCCAGTTAGGCTATGGGTGGACAGTTAGGCCAGGGGCCGCTGCAGCGC
>DATNQE010000049.1:0-2172 GCA_036702895.1 Trichocoleus sp.
GGAGCGCAAATGCGGCGCAGCATTTCCTGGACACCGAAATACACGCTCTGGGGCGCAATCACGTGATCGCCCGTTTTGAGCGCCTGAAACACGGCCAGGGTAGCGGCTGAGCCCGAAGCAAACGCCACCGCCTCGGTCCCCTGCTCCAAAGCGGCAATGGCTCGCTCTAGCGCCTGGCGATTGGGGTTGCCGCTGCGGGAGTAAACGTAGCCCTGGGGATAGCTGCCGTCGGGCTGGCGCTCAAAAGTGGTAGACAGGTACAGCGGCGGCACAACTGCGCCTTGGTCAAGCCCGCCCGCCGGGTCTAAATTGGCGTGAACGGCCTGGCTTTCAATGTGGAGGTCCATAGCGTGCAGGAGAGGGGATAGGAGAACGGAGGCAGGTGCGATCGCCCTGACTGGGGCAATTTTAGGGGAGCCCTACGAGGCGAATGTTCCTAGCTAAACGGGCTGAGCTCAACTCAACACGACAGATAGGCAGAGATATAGAGGAGTAGGATTGATAAGCGTTGCCTAACTATTTTGAGTTGACGCGCAGAATATTGGAGCAGCGCTAACCGATACTGCGAGATCTCAAAAACCCCAACACTATACGGCTGTCTCCATAATTTCCCCATCATTTTTTGGGTTTTCCACAGAAGGAACCCTAAGCGACTTAACCCACTCTTGATCCTTAGGGCAAATTGAAGAAGAAATAGTGAAGATCCTTAAGCAATTCCAAAGACAGCGAGGAGAATTTTGTATTGTTAGTTACATAACAAGAACTAATTAATCGCCTTGCTAATCAATCATTCCAGGGGCATCTTTAGCAGGCTTACCAAAGGCCTTTAACAGGCTTTAACAGGCTTTTAATAAGTGATCTTGCTTCTAGCACAGTTGGGATCTTTAAGTCTTATGAATTGGCTGTATCTTCCCGAACAGCAGACTGATGCTGCTGGATCAGCGTGTCCGCATCCGTCCCAAAAGGACGCCCCAAAACGAATTAAAAGCAGGCACTATCAATTTTCCTATCGCTTCACGACCGGGCACCTGCTGGTGGGCAGCGTCTTGGGCGACGTGATTCTAAACCTGCCGGACCTGGTATTTAATCTGCGGCAGTTGAGCGCTGTCCTGCGGGACAAAAACGGTCGCACTGTAGCGCAGTTTGACCGAGTGTTTGGCCAGTTTAAGCTAGGCCAACCGGAAATTTTGCTCTCTGGGTCAGACGCTCGCTCAGGCGCATTCTTTTGTTTCAACTACCGGGGCAGCGAGGCGGTTGTTTTTGACAGCGCGAGCAACTTGCTTGCCTCTGGCTGGCAGCCCGAAACGTGGCAGGTGGAATAGAACAGGACAACTTAATAGCCAATCGGGGCCTAGAGTGAGCCGAGCTTGTAGGGTTAGCCGAGCTTGTAAAGACCAACCCTGCTTTAACTAACCACACTCTTTAAGACATCACCGGGGCGTTACAGCTTCTGTAACCGGACCTGGAGGGCGGCAGCCCTATAGGCATACTGACAGCAACTGCTGTGCTTGAGAAGGAGGCCGGCCTTGCTGCGAGATGCCCGCGACTATCAGATTTTGTTTTTATCGCTTTTCCTGCTGCTGGGGCTAGCGACCCGCGACTGGACCCTGCGCCCAGAAGCGGTAGTGTGTGCGATCGCAACCTGCCAGATCACTCAGTTTGCCCTGCCCCACTTCATGGGCTGGCTCAGCCCCGCTACCGTTAACCCTACAGCCGCTTCTGAACTTCCTGCTACCGCTTCCAAAGCTGAACTCTACAACTGGCGCAGCCCCCTCATCACATCTCTGGGCCTGAGCCTGCTGCTGCGGGTAGATCACCTGCCGACGATGGCGCTGGCAGCCTTTTGTGCCATTGCCAGCAAGTTTGTGCTGCGAGTGGAGGGTAAACACTGCTTCAACCCCGCCAACTTCGGCATCATTGCGGTGCTGCTGCTGAGCCGAGACGCCTGGGTATCGCCGGGGCAGTGGGGCGAGGATGCCTGGTACGCCCTGATTTTTCTAGGCGCAGGCGGGCTGGTGCTTAAGCGCGTAGGCCGCTGGGATACGACCGTGGCATTTTTAGGGGGCTACACTGCGCTGGAGGCGCTGCGCAACCTGTGGCTGGGCTGGGAGTGGGACGTGCTGGGGCACCGGCTGATGAGCGGTTCGCTGCTGCTGTTTGCCCTGTTCATGG
>DATNQE010000706.1:0-2354 GCA_036702895.1 Trichocoleus sp.
TGTAGCCCCGGCCTTCCTCAAGGATCGTATAGGAACCCCAAGGACGGAGTTCGGTTTCAGCGATTTCCATAGCCGCGGGAGCGGCAATAGACAGGGCAGCTGCTTGAATTCGTTCTTCGGTCTTAGGCACGATGACGCTTCCTCCAAACCTACATTAGCAAGATCAATACGGCACAATTAGTCGGGCAGGAACAGACTGCTGCTTAGTTCTAACATGCCCGGCTTTAAAGCTTGGGCAATCAAGTTGACAGCGGGACGCGAGGGCTTGTTCCGAGACTCAGGAGACTGACCGGCAGACCTTCACAAGAGGAAGTTCCTAAGCGCTCTCTGAATCTAGCTGCTGATGGCAAGGAGCCAGGCAGACGTATGGTGTGAAACAAATGGGATAAAACTGCATCCCCACCCCGCAGTCTAACAGTGGACTTAGGAGGAACAAGGTGAATGCCTTACCTTATAGCCCAACTAAATCAAGTCTTTACCTTCCTCCAGGGGAGTTCAACGGGGCTTAATCTTTGGCAGCTGTATTTGGCAGCTGTATTTGGCAGCTGTAAGGAGCTTTCTTCAAAAAAGTCTTTGGTACAGATGCCTGAGCTTGTTTAGGGGCAATCTTTAGGGGCGCGCTGGGCTGGTTGCTGCTGAATTTGCAGCCTACGGCTGTAGAAAAACACCAATACCGCTATGAACGCGAGCAGCCGTGCGGGGAATGCGATTGAGCAGCTGGCCTCCCAGATACAGACTGGAGGAACTGCCGCCGTCCAGGTTAAGAGCGCTAACGCTGCCCAACTGAAGCATGACTTGGGCCATCTCGGCCAAAGTCGCGCCTCGACCCCCAGGGCTAAGGTGCAGGCTGACCAGCAGCAGGGTGCCTCGGTCAGTGACGCCGACAGCGCTGCGAGTAGCCGCTTGGGTAGCAAAGCTTTCGCTAAACCCTTCAGCTGCAGCGTTGAGCACAACGGTGCGGTTTTTAACTAGGAGTGGGCCGGCAGCAACGATTTGGGGATAGGCGCCAAAATCTGCGGGAGCAGTTTGACTCTGAAGGGACAGCCGTACCCCTGGCGCTAGGGCCGAAACAGCTGTTTGATTGGCGCGGACTGCTAGCAGATACCCGTTACGGGGGATGGGGATGTTCGTGCTGCCGGAAACGCCAGTAGGCTGTTGGCTAACCACTTGGTCGTTAACTACGGTGATGAGAACCTCGTTATCGAGAATGGAGGTGTAGGCAGGACCCCAGGCTGGCGTGTAGACACCAATACCAGCCCCTACATAACCACTGTTGAGGGCTTGAATAGGAAACTGCTGTCCCCGATCGGTGGCAAGGGTTTGGTTGAGTACTAGACGGTCGATGAGTACGGTGCCATTGGTATCCCATGCGATCGCACCCCGACTCAAGATAGGGCCTGAGATCCACTGATTGTCTCGTCGCAGTGCGCCCAGGGGGTACTGGTTATTGCGGTTGAAGAAGCCCGCATTGATGGCGGCGGCCGCCTGCCAGCGCTGGGCTGTGGTGATTAAGGGAGAAATACCTGTGGCCGTCACCGGATCGGGCCAGATAGGCCGCACTGACAGACCGGGCTGGCGCAGATTGACCTCTAGCCAGTACACCGGAAAGGCGCGGCCGCCGACCGTCACGTACTGCTGCTGCCAGCGCAGGCCGGGAGCCCAGGCGATGTCGCGAGGGGCCAAATCGTCCTGGCGGATATCGACAACCAGACGGGGCGGGTTGTTGAGGGTGTAGGCGCGGGCACGGGCGGTGTCGTCTACAGTGCCCCGCAGCTGGGTGTAGTTTGCGGTGGGGCTAATTTGGAGCGAGCGCAGGCGGTTACCGGGCTGGTTTGCAATTGCAGCACCGCCGCTGGCGTTAAAACCGACGGCATCCACAATTAAGGTGAACTCCCCAGGGCCTTCCCGCAGACTCCAGGTGACAGGGCTAGAAAGGTCAACCACAATGCGATCGCCCCAGTCCTGGCGACTGCGACGAATGGTTTGAACCTGGGCTACAGGGACCGAGATTTGCAGGGTATTGCCGCTAGCCTGCATCTGCCAGCCGAAGCGCTGGGCTAAATCGGTAATGTCTAAATATCGATATCCGCCGGCTAGCCAGCTGTTGAGAGAAATAGGGGTAGCGACCGGATCAGAGAACCAACGTATCGGTTGACTGCCGGGCTGGGCAGTATTTAGGAACTCAAAGCCAAAGTCTTGCTGCAAACCATAGTCTGCCAAACCGATTCGACCGGCCTGCTGCAGCCAGGGCAGTGCCAGAGGCTGACCGTTGACCACCACCTGGCTTCCCCCTCGATTGGGGATTGCTTGGCTAAGCATCACGGCGCTTGGCTGAGGGCTTACTGGCGGGGCGG
>DATNQE010000709.1:0-2816 GCA_036702895.1 Trichocoleus sp.
GGGGTGCGGCTGCTGGGGCTTTCGGTGGATATTACCGAGCGCAAACAGGCCGAGATTGCGCTGCGACAGAGCGAGGAACATTTAAGAGCGGCTAACGAACGCTTCCAGCTGGCAGCCAGAGCTGTGAATTGCGTAATCTACGACTGGGACTTAGCCTCAAATCAGATTGAAAGAACCGATGGGCTAACGCGGCTGCTGGGCTATTCGCTAGAAGAAACTGAACCGACCGGGCAATGGTGGTGCGATCGCATCCACCCCGACGATTTTCAGTCAAAGCTACAGCTAGCGCTGGCGGCGCTGCAGCAGGAAGATAGCTTTGCTGTTGAGTACCGCATCCTGGATAAGAAGAATCAATACATTGACGTGCTGGACCAGGGCTTAGTCGTGGCTCGCGATGCCAGCAGTCGGCCGACGCGGATTGTGGGCAGCACTGCCAATATTAGCGATCGCAAGCACGCTGAGCAGCAGCTCCAAGAGAGCCAGCGGTTTGTTCAGCAGATTGCCGATGCCCTGCCGGGGATACTCTACGTCTACGACATGCTGGAGCAGCGCAACGTTTATGTAAATCGCCAAATCGCAGAGCTGGTAGGCTACACCCCCGAACAAATCCGCACCCTGGGCGATCAGCTCTTTCTAAAATTGATGCACCCCGAAGACTTAGCTAACCTCGGGATTGAGATTGCCAGACTCAACCAGGCCCAAGATGGCGAGGTAATCGACCATGAGTATCGTCTGCGCCATGCCAATGGAGAGTGGCGCTGGCTGTGGAGCCGCAACACTGTAGCCACACGCACCCAAGACGGCCGGGCGCATCAGGTCGTCGGTACAGCGCACGACGTTACTGACCGCAAGCGGGTTGAAGACGAACTTAGACAGAGTGAAAAGCGGCTACAGCTTGCCCAGCAGGCCGGCAGGATTGGCACCTGGGAATGGAACCTGCTCACAGACGAGGTGGCCTGGTCAGACGGTATCTGGCCTCTCCTGGGGCTGGAGCCCAACAGCATAGTGCCTAACGCAGACACTTTCGTTCGCTTTATTCACCCCGACGATCGAGATGCAGTCCTGGCAGAGGTAGAAGCTGCCCTAGCTCAGGGAGACGGCTACTACGGCGAATTTCGCGTCGTTCAGCAGGATGGCACCCTGTGCTGGCTCTTATCGAAAGGGCAGGTTGTTCGCACCCCAGACGGTCAGCCTGAAAAGCTCTTGGGCATCAATGTTGACATCACGGGTCGCAAACACACCGAGGAAGCTCTGCGCCGCAGTGAGGAGCAGTTGAGATTGGCCCAACGGGCAGCCGCAGCCGGGCTGTGGGATTGGAATATGGTGACAAACCAGGTGACCTGGTCGGAGGAGTACTATCGGCTCTACGGCCTAGATGCGTCAGTCACCCCATCCTACGAAAACTGGATCAGCTCTATTCTGGAGCCAGATCGGCAGCAGGTAGAACAGGCAGCTCGCAACGCTTTAGAGCATCAGGTCAACCTCAATGTGGAGTTCCAAATTCTACACCCCGACAAAGGAATCCGTTGGTTAGTGGCCATTGGTCAGACGTTCTACGACGAGCAGCAGCGGCCAAAGCGCATGACCGGTATTGCTCTAGATATTACGCACCGCAAGCAGGCCGAGGCAGAGAGGGAGCAGCTTCTAGCACGGGAGCGGGCAGCCAGAGAAGAAGCCGAACGAGCTAACCGCATCAAAGACGAGTTTTTGGCGGTCCTTTCCCACGAGCTGCGAACGCCCCTCAACCCCATTCTGGGGTGGACAAAGTTATTGCAAACCGGCAATTTCGACTCCCAAAGAACTAAACATGCGTTGGACGTTATTGAGCGCAACGTTAAGCAGCAGTCACAGCTGATAGATGACCTGCTAGATATTTCTCGAATTTTGCGCGGCAAACTGGTGCTGGCCGAATCGGCAGTTGATTTAGTGCTCACCCTTGAAGCCGCCTTAGAGACTGTGCGGCTGGCGGCCGAAGCGAGAAACATTCAAATCAAGAAACATCTCAACGCAGCCCTGCCGCCCGTGCGGGGCGACGGCGGGCGTCTGCAGCAGATTGTGCTCAACCTGCTTTCGAACGCGATTAAGTTTACGCCCGAAGGGGGTTCGGTAGATCTATGGCTAGAGCGGGTGGGGGCTGAGGCCCAAATCAAAATCAGAGACACGGGAAAAGGCATCGCGCCAGAGTTTTTGCCCCACGTCTTTGAGCTGTTTCGGCAGGAAGACAGTAAGACGACTCGCCGATTTGGCGGCCTGGGTTTGGGCCTGGCAATTGTGCGGCAGCTGACTGAGCTCCACGGCGGCACTGTTTATGCCGAAAGCGCGGGGGAGGGAGCCGGTGCCACCTTTACCGTTCGCCTACCGCTGATGCCGGCTGAGCGGCTAGAATGCCCAGAAACGGCTTTATCAGCGAGACCAACCGATGGCGTCAAACCCTTGCAGGGGGTGCGAGTTTTGGTCGTGGATGATGAAGCGGATACCCGTGAACTGCTCGCCGCTATCTTGAAAGAGTCCGGGGCAGCGGTTCAAACAGCGGCCTCTGCCAGTGAAGCCCTGATAACGCTTGCCCAGTTTCGGCCTGCCGTCCTGGTGAGTGACATTGGTATGCCCGATGTCAACGGTCATATGCTGCTGCGGCAGATAAGAACCCTACCATCGCAACAGAATAGACACATTCCAGCCATAGCGCTCACTGCCTATGCCGGAGAATCTGACCAGCAGCAGGCCTTCGCCTCTGGATTTCAACAGCATATTGCCAAGCCGGTGGAGCCAGAAACGCTAGTTAGAGCGGTTGCTGCCCTCGTGATGCCTTGACCGTT
>DATNQE010000717.1:0-3563 GCA_036702895.1 Trichocoleus sp.
CGTTGCGATCTTGCCGCGCCTGGCGGCCGAGCCTGTGCCTGAAAATGTGCGTATTTGCGCGCTGCCCTTTCCCCTAAGTCGGCCTATTGGAGCGACGTTTCTCAAAGAGGCGCTGCACACCCCAGCCGTCTATGCATTTCTAGAGGCGCTGCAGGAGACGGGGCGCTTTGGGGAACCCAAAGCCGTCTAATATTCATAGAGTCGATTGAAGGCGCCAATGCCGCCTTTTGTGGGAGCAACCCCAGATGCGAACCCTCTATTTTTTGGTGCCCGGTACGGGTGGGCGCTTTGCCTGTGGTGGCCTGTTTGCCGAGCTGCAAACGCTGGAACTGGCAAAGCAGCTCGGCCCGGCGGAGGTGGTGACCTACCAGCAGCGGGAGCAGGGCGTTCTCTTCTTAGATGACTTGCTCCAAAAACCGGATGACGGAAACACGATTTTCGTCATCAGCTGGGGCTTTCACGTGCCCAAGCTGGCCCGTCGCCTGCAGGGCCGCCCCGTCATCTACCACGCCCACAGCGCGGGCTATGGCTTCAAGCTGCCGCCCCAGGTGCCGATCATCACGGTGAGCCGCAACACCATGGGCTACTGGGGGCAGCAGTCGCCTAACTCTCTGATTTACTACCTGCCCAACCCCATCTCGCCAAACTTCACTAACTACCATCAGCCGCGCGACATCGATGTGCTGGTGCAGGCGCGCAAGTCTTCGGAGTACCTGCTCAATCAGCTGGTGCCGGCACTGCGGCCCCATTGCAACGTCGTTGTGCTCGATCGCTTCGTAGACGATTTGGCGGGGCTGTTTAATCGGGCCAAGGTGTACCTCTACGACTCGGCGGAGTATTGGGCGCAGCAGCGGCTCAGCGAGGGCTTCGGCCTGCCGCCGATGGAGGCGATGGCCTGCGGCTGTCAGGTCTTTTCCAGCGTTAACAGCGCCCTGGCAGACTATCTCGACCCGGGGTTTAACTGCTACAAAATCGCGGGCTACTCCCAGTCGTGGGATGTGGAACGCATTCTGACCGCCCTGAAGACGCCAACCCCCCTTGGCCTCTCGGAGCAGGACCTGCAGCCGTATCGGCAAGACGCCATACTGGAACGCTTTGCCGTGATTTTGGCAGAGGTCAATCAGTTCTTCGATAAACAGCCTCACTGCGCCCAAGATATTCCAGGCCTAACGGTCCCTCGCCTAGCACGGCTGTTTATCAAACGCGTGCGCACCAAAGCCGGGCAGAAACTCAAACGCCTGAAAAAGTAGCGGCAATCCTTCAGAACCAGGACATTTCAGCACTGCTCTCGTCCTGCTGGATGCCCTCAGCCATCTCCTGACGCTTGCGCTTTGCCCCGTCCTTGGCAAAGTCGCCGTTTTCAAGGAACAATAGAGTATATTGTTGTGCCTAATTTTCGGTTGTGAACAACGTCCGCACGGTTTCTGACACGAAGCGAGATTTCTACGCTCACCACACTCGTCCGATCAACTCTATCTACCGCCGGGTGGTCGATGAGCTGCTGGTCGAAATGCACCTGCTCCACGTCAATGTGGACTTCGTGTACGACCCTATCTACGCCCTGGGCGTTGTGACTACCTTCGATCGCTTTATGCAGGGCTACCAGCCCGAGGCCGACCGCGAATCCATTTTCAGCGCCATTTGCCGGGCTATTGGCAGTACGCCCGAGCAGTATCGGCAAGATGCTGAGTTTGTTAAGGGAGCCGTGGCGGGCAAATCCCTCGACGAGGTCAAGGGGCTGTTTGAGAATCTCGACGGCGCGGCAGGACAGGAGGGGCTGCGGGGCACGCTGGGTGCGATCGCATCTCGTGAGCGCTTCAAGTACAATCGCCCCTTCGGCATTGGCCTCTACACCCTGATTGAGTCGGTCGATCCAGAGGTTCTCAAAGACACCGAAAAGCGTAACGAACTGATGGCCTGGCTGGGTGAGCGCCTGCACGTAGCGGGCGACAAATTGCAAAAGGACCTCGACCTCTACCGCAGCAACCTGGAGAAGTTTGCTCAGGCCCAGGCAGTTATACAAGATATTCTGGCGGCGGACCGCAAGAAGCGGGAGGCCCGAGAGCAGGCGGTCCAGGCAGCAGTAGAAGTGGTGGCAGCGCCCGCCGGAGAGTCTGCCCCCTCTAGTCCCGAAACTCCAGCAGAATAAGAGTTCAATACGTTATCTCTGACAGACAAGCTCTGGAAGTTACGGCTTCTAGAGCTTTTGTTTAACTGTCTATGAGAGGGCGTCAAGAAATGTATACAGGTGTTCAGGACTGTGAGCAGAGCCTTGGGCAGCAGCTTGGGCTGAACCTGCTGCGGCTGCTTGAGCTTTCGCTATTCGGCTGTTCTAAGGAGAGCCTGATGAGATGGCCAGAGAGGCACGAAGCGCGACAGATGTGGTTAACCCTGACTCGATCTCAATCCCGGTATCTTGCTATTTTTTGACCCCCTGTACCGCGATTTCCCTGACTATGATATAAGGCTGGAACCCTTGCAACGTAACAGATTCAGCACAATGTTAAGCTCTGTGAGGATTTACTTGGCTCGGTCAGATTCAAGTCAGCCCTTCCCTTATTATTGGGATTAAAGTTTGTAAATTTTCCTAAGATTCTGGAGATTCAGACGTGGCGCTTCCGTTGTTGAGTTACCAACCGTCCAGCCAAAACCAGCGCGTTGCCAATTATGAAGTCCCCGGTGACGAACATCCCAGGGTTTTCTCCACCGACAATATTCTCGATGCCACCGACATGGATGCTCTGATTGCAGCTGCCTATCGGCAGGTGTTCTTCCATGCGTTTAAGTGGGATCGCGAGCCCTTCCTGGAGTCCCAACTGCGCAACGGCCAGATTACCGTTCGTGATTTCGTTCGCGGACTGGCGCTTTCCAAAACCTTCTACAACAGCTTCTACGAGAAAAACAGCAACTACAAATTCGTTGAGCACTGCGTTCAGAAACTGCTGGGCCGCGAAGTGTACAACGAGCGCGAGAAAATCGCCTGGTCCATCGTGGTCGCTACCAAAGGCATTCAAGGCTTGGTAGACCAGCTGCTCGATAGCGAAGAGTACCTCAGTGCCTTTGGCTACAGCACGGTGCCCTTCCAGCGTCGCCGCATTCTGCCCGGTCGTTCTCAGGGTGAGCGGCCTATCCACATCAGCAACCCCCGCTACGACGCCTACCACCGCACCCAGCTGGGCTTCCCCCAAATCGTTTGGCAGACCCAAGTCAAGCGCTTTGTGCCCCAGGAGAAGAAAGCTACCGCTGGCAGCCCCTCCCTCTTCCTGGATATGGCTCGCAGCATCAGCCCTACATCGGCCGCTCCGGCTCGCGTCGCCACTGGCGATATCAACATCGCTACCAAAGTGCCTTACCGCAAGGTTAGCCAGTAGGCGGCTCTTGCAGTCTTCACAAGGTCAATTCAGCTCTTAAAGGCTTGGATTAAACCTCTTTTAGCAAAAGATGCAGCTCTTAGGAGCTGCATCTTTTTTATGGGCTTTTATGGGCCTCTTGCTTTCGGGGGAGTTGGGGGTGCCCTTGGCGGCTCTGTCGCTGCCGCTTAAGAGAAAGCAAAACTTTTAAGG
>DATNQE010000722.1:0-4206 GCA_036702895.1 Trichocoleus sp.
AAATGGTGGGACTGGCACGTGCTGCCGGAAGGGCTCTTCTTCTTCTGCAAAGCCTACTCGCGCGCCTTCAGGGACTGCCCCATTTTGATCGCGGAAAACGGCATGGCCCTGCAGCGCACGAAGAGCAATAAGCTGGGAAGCCGCACGGATGGCCTACAGCGCAGCGAATTTCTCAAGGCCCATCTGGACCAGGTGCATCACCTCCGACAAGATGGCGTGCCGCTGCTAGGCTATTTCCACTGGTCTTTGACCGACAACTACGAGTGGGGGTCGTACACCCCTCGCTTCGGGCTGTTTGCGGTTGACTACGAAAACGGAGCGAAGCGGCAGGTGGCCGATCATCTGGGCGATCGTCCTATCGAAACCTATGCCCAGCTGATTCAAGGCGTTCCTCGGTAACCTAAAGCTCCTATCTGGCCATTGAAGCGGGTTCTCTACCGTGGGTTAGGAATTTCCAAAAGAGCTCCTAAAGAAAGCTATCCCCTATAGAAGAGGTAGCTTAGCCGCGCCCCTCGGTATTCTGAGGGTGAATTTATGGAGCCTCACTATAATGAATCTGATTTCTAGCGCCGTTGCCCGCGTGGGTTCTTTTCTGCGGCAATTTCAAATCAAACAGCTTTTGTCTGTCGTTTTGGTCGGTCTGATTCTGCTCTCCACCGGCACCACCACTGGGTCTGAGCCCGTGGGCCGCGACGTCATTAAGAAAGTCGACAAGATTGTTCACCAGGAAGACAACGATCGGCCCAAGACCACCCGTGAGTGGAACCGGGAAGCTCGCGCCACTGAAGATGCCCCTGGCAAGCGCGCCGAGCGCATTGGTGAAGAAACCACCCAGGCTGTGAAGGAATGGGCTGGCCTTTATCCTGACGTGGCCAAGCGCACCCTTCCCGGCGTTGGTGACTAGTTGCCAATAAAAGCGTCGTTAAACAGCAACTCGTTGCATCGCCAAAGTAGTCTTTGATGAAGCCATTTTTGAGGGGAACGGTAGTCCAGATGGGCCTTACCTTCCCCTCATTGTCTAATGTCTGTCCTTTTGAATTCCCCCATCCGCTGTCGGCGGGCTGTAATAGCCAGAGATTCCCTTCGAGAGCGACTGCCCACCTGCTTGCTGGCGCTCTTTATATCTACTCAATCGGGCTCCCCAACTTCAGTTCAGCGTTGAGAAAGTCCACAAACTGCCTTGCAGTACGGCCCGATCGGCCGTTGTGCCGAGTTGCCCACTGCAAAGCCCGATGCGTTAGTTCATCTGCAGGTAAGCTAATCTCAGCCTGCTGCGCCAGGTGCTCCACAATCGCCAGGTAGGTCGGCTGATCCGCCGGCTCAAAGGTAAGAGTAAGGCCAAAGCGATCGCTAAATGACAGCTTTTCCTGCAGAGTATCCCACACCTGGATTTCGTCCTGATCGCTGGGGCGGGGCCGCTCGCTGAAGTACTCTCTCACCAGATGGCGACGGTTTGAGGTGGCGTAAACCACTACATTTTGGGGTCGGGCGGTGACGCTGCCCTCCAGCACCACCTTGAGCGCTTTGAAAGCCTCGTCGTCCTCCTCGAACGACAAATCATCCACAAAAATAATGAACTTCAGCGGCACCGAGCGCAGCATGTCCACAATCAGGGGCAGGTCACGCAGGTCAGACTTGGCCACCTCCACCAGCCGCAGCCCCTGGTCGCTGTACTCGTTGAGCAGGGCTTTGACTAGCGAAGATTTGCCCGACCCGCGGCTGCCGTAGAGCAGCACATGCAGCGCCGGGTAGCCCGCCAGCAAAAACCGGGTGTTTTTAAGCAGTTCGGTGCGGGGAGTTTCGTAGGCGGCAAGCTGAGAGAGCCGCACCGGATCGGGCGTGGCAATGCCGATGAGCTGGCCCTGCTGCCAGCGAAAAGCCCGATAGCGACCGAACAGGCCAGTGCCGTTGCGGTGGTAGTACTCGGCCAGTTCCGAAATGCCCTCTGCCCAATCAGTCAGCGCCGGAAACTGCACGGCTAGCGGCAGCTCGCTAATCTGCCAGACTGTAGGGGCTTGGGGCAGTTGGCAGACCGTTTGCACCCAGCGGCTGAGCTGCTCGCTGGGAAACTCGTAGAGCTTTTGCAGTGTTCTGAGATCCTGCCGGGCGGCATCTAGCAGAGCGTTGGGCAGCTCCAGCACATTGTACTGCTGGGCCTGAAGGCTAAAGGCGTTCTCAGCCTGGAGGGTCTGCTGCACCAGGTGCGATCGCCAACTTTGCTGCGCCGTCGCCAGCGCCTGAAACCACTGGGCGTAGGCCCCCAAACATTCCTCCGAATCGCCCTGGCAGAGCGCCGTCAGTAGCCGCAGCAGCGCTTGCCCCACAGAGCTATCGAACACGCTGCGGTAGAGCAGGAGGGCGTAGACGTACTGGCGGTAGCGCTGTACTTCGGAGATAACTTGGGAGGCGAGTCCACTCATGGCGGTTGACGGGTGACACTCAGTGGGCGAGAGGCGGCAAATGTAACGATTCCTCGGCGGCCAGACGAAACTGACAAAACACCTGGCAGGATGAAAAGCAAGCTGCTTGCGGATTGGCTCCTGCAAGCAACCTTCTAGACACCATACCCGGATTTTGAAGCGTTATGTCTTTGGGAGCGCTAGCTGCGATCGCATACGGTGTTTTGGCTATTGTGGGCGGCATCATGGGCTTTGCCCAGGTGCGCAGTAAGGCATCGCTGATTTCAGGGCTGGTCAGCGGCCTCTTGCTGATTGTGGGCGGCTGGCTATGGGGCCAGGGCTCAGCCGTTGGCCCGATTTTGAGCTTGATTGTGACCGTAGCGCTGGTGGTTGTATTTATCGGGCGCTACCGCAAAACCCAGAAGTTGATGCCCGCTGGCCTCATGATCGCCCTGGGAGCAGTGGCGCTGGTGCTGATGGGGCTGGCGCTGGCTTAATAAGGAGCTCAGTTCCCACAACAGGCTTGCCAAAATCCTCAAAACCTGGGCTTTAGAGGCAAGATATTTCCACAGATGCGATCGCATTCCTGTAGAACCTTTTAGACTTGTGGGTAGATCATCCTTATCATCCGGAGCGTTCCGTCATGGGTCCCTCGATTTTTGGTGTTCTGGCGTTCCTGATTGTGGGCTACAGCGTCGGCTCAGTGCGCGTCATCAACCAGGGCAACGAAGCTCTAGTTGAACGGCTGGGTCGCTATCACCGCAAGCTCAAGCCGGGCCTCAACTTTGTGGTGCCCTTCATGGACTCCGTCGTGCTAGAAGACAGCGTGCGGGAGCGCCTGCTCGACATTGAGCCACAGTCGGCCATCACCCGCGACAACGTCTCCTTAGAAGTCGATGCCATCGTCTACTGGAAGATTCTTGACCTGGAGCGCACCTACTACGCCATTGAAGACGTAGAAGCCGCCATTGGTGAGCTGGTGGTCACCACTCTGCGTTCTGAGATCGGCAAGATGGAGTTAGAGCGCACCTTCTCCTCACGCGACGAGCTAAACAAAGCGCTGCTCGACCAGCTCGACGACGCCACCGAGCCTTGGGGTGTGAAGGTGACCCGCGTAGAGGTGCAGCGAATCCAGCCGCCGCAGAACGTAATCGAATCGATGCAGCAGCAGCAGGCCGCCGAGCTGCGTCGCCGCGCCACCGTGCTAGAAGCCCAGGGTGAACAAGAAGCCAGCATTAAACGGGCCGAAGGCACCGTGCAGTCGATCCGGCTGCTGTCTGATGCCCTGCGCGACCGAGGCGACACACGGGAAATCTTGCAGTTCATGATTGCCCAGCGCTACGTCGAAGCAAACCAAAAGCTGGGTGAAAGCGAAAACTCCAAAGTCGTCTTCATGGATCCGAAAGCCCTCTCTGAAGGCATCTTGGATCTGATGAATTCACCCACCACGCCCGAACCCGAAGATCGCTTCGAGCCACCCAGCAACGGCAATCGTCGCAACACCCGATAGAGTTTAACGCAAACCTTAGATCGGATAGCGCTAAGTCACAAACCCATATCTTCATTCCATCAATAACCCTGTCACTACGGTTGAACTTGTTCGCCCGTTTTGATAGGGTTATTTGTCAAGCTGAGAAATCAGCCCAATTGCAGTTTTGTAGGACTTAAGACTAGTCGGGGAAAAGAGAGGATCCGACCCCTCCCTAATCCCCTAACCTCTCAACTTATCGACGCTAAGCTGAAAGGCTAGATCTCATCATACCGATCTAGTCGAACCCTGCTGCGCCTAATTTTGTGAGTGACTAAC
>DATNQE010000735.1:0-3051 GCA_036702895.1 Trichocoleus sp.
CTGATTTGATCCAGGCGCCCCGGCATTGCCGGGGCTTTTTTTACGCCTCCCGCTGCACCAAAATGACGTTTTCAGTGACCTTCTCAAAGGTGTCGTCGTGGCTGATGACAAACAGCTGGCGGAAGGATTTGATGCGCGAAATGGCTTCTGCCAGGCTTTCTCGTCGGGGCCGATCCATATTGGTGGTGGGCTCGTCAAAAAAGGCGATGTCGATATCTGCTAACACCTTGAGCAGCGCCAGCCGCACTGCCAAGGCTGCGCACATCTGCTCACCTCCCGAGAGGTTAATAAAGCGGCGGCGGTTAGGCCCTTCCTGCACCTGAATCTCGTAGTCGCGGCTCCACTCCAGGGCCACATTCGGGCGATTCAGCAGCTCGCGAAACAGCCGATCGGCTTCCCGGGAGATGCTCTGCACATAGCATTCGGTGATGCGGGGGCCCGCATCTTTGTAAGCATTGCGGGCGAAGTTAACAAACCGTTTGAGCCGCTCTCTCCGCAGCCGCTCCTGCTCAGCCTGGCGACGCTTTTCCGCAGTGTCTTGCAGAGCCGCGAGCTGCTGCTCCAATTCCGCCAGCAGCTTTTGCTGCTGAGGCAAGCTACCCACGAGCTGATCGGCTTGCGATCGCATCTCTCCGTAACGAGCTTCTATCGCAGACAGCGCGGCCGGATCGAAGTCGGCGGTGTAAGTTTTCAAGTCGGCCTGCAGTGTTGCTAGCTGCTGCTGTAGCACCTCTACATGGCTAGCAATATCGGTCAGCTCAGCGGCGAGCTGAGGTTGTCTCTCCGCAGCCTGCTGGTTCTGTAAAAACAGGGTGTAGCCTGCCTGGTGGGCTCGCCGGGCCTGCTGCTGCTCCGCTATCTGCTGATCCAGTTGGGCAAAGGTTTCCAGCTTCGCCTCAAGGTCCGTGAGCTGCTGCTGCTGCGCCTGGGTCAGCTGCTGCTGCCGCTGTAGGGCCACCTGCAAATCGGCTTTCCCTGCTAGCGCCCGCTGCAGTAGCTGGCGCTGCCCTCTAGGGTCGCCTAGCTGCTGCAACACCAATCCGAGATCGCGCTGCTGCTCTTGGAGTGTGGGCTCGTGGGTCAGCTTTGCCTGAATCTGTTTGAGCTCTGCCTGGCCCTGCTGCTGCTGGTCTTTCAGAACCGCTAGCTGTTGCTCGAAAGTCTGTATCTGGGCCAATTCGCCCCGCTGCTGATAGCGCTGCTCCAGCGTTTGCTGGGTGTGCTTGAGCTGGGCCCGCAGGGCCGCTACATCGGTTTGCTGAGCCAGATCTTGCAGGATGGCTTTCAGTTCTGTGACAAGGGCTTGGTTGAGGCTAACGCCTGCCTCAATCGCCTGCCGTAGGTTAGCCACCGACTCCGCCGACAGCAGCGGAATACTGTCCTGCAGGGTGGACAGGGTTTGCAGCGCTTCAGCGGCCTGGCTTTGGTGCTGCCCGATGGCACTTTGGCTATTGCTAACTAAGGTTTGCAGCTCCTGCTCAAACTGGCGGGCGGCTTCCAGACGGCTAAGCTGCTGCTGGGTGCGATCGCGCTGCTGCTCCAGCGGCCCGATCTCTTCCACTAGGGGCACTAGCCCCCGCAGCTGCTCCAGTTTCTGCTCTAAAGCGCCCTGCTGCTGACGGCTCAGATCGATCTGCTGCTGGATCTGCTGCTGCCGCAGGTGGACCTGTTGCAACGCCTGCAGCTCGCGTTGGACCTGAGCGAGCTGCGCCTCAAGATTTTCCTGCTGAGCTACTTGGGGGTGGAGATCTGCCAGGGCAGCTTCCTGCTGGGTCGATGCCTCGAGCTGCAGCTGCAGCCGCGTCAGCTCTGCCTGGTGTTGGTGGACCTGCTGCTGTATGGTGTGGTGCTGCTTTTGCACCTTGTACCGGACCTGCTGTTGTTGGGTCAGCGCCTGCAGCTGGGTTTCTACGGCCTGGTACTGCTCATAGGCGGAGCGATGCTGGGCGCACAGCTGCACCGCCTGATTGGCCTGCTCCAGGTTCTGCTGTAGCTGCATACTGACCTGGGTTTTGCCGCCAATTTGGGCCAACAGGGTTTGGCACTGCCCCTCCAAGGCCTGAATCTGTTGAGCCTTGGCCTGAAGCTCGGTGCGATCGCGCTGCAAACTGCTGAGGGCTATCTCCAAATCCTTCAGCTGGGCGGTGTTGGCTTGAATCTCCTGCTCGACCTGCTGGGCTCTAACCTGCAAGTCTGGTAGGGCTGCCAGCGCTTCCTCGTACTGGGCAATTTCCTGCTTAACGGTCTCTACCTGAGTCTCGGCGTAGCGCCGCAGGGCGTTCATCTGCTTGTAGGCTGCCTTGTACTCCTCCACCTTGAGAATGGCGTCAAAGACAGTTTTGCGGTTTTCTGCAGTCTGCAAAAAGTCGGCGGTAAACGTGCCCTGGGGCACGCCAATAGTGCGGGCAAACAGCTGAGCCAAATCGGTACCAGGGCTCACCCCCAGGTGCTGTCGCAGCCAGGGCAAGACCTCGTCTTTGATGCGGGTGTAGGGCAGCCGCTCGTCGAGCTGAGGGTCATAGAGGGTATAGCCTCGCTGGGTGCAGCGCTGCACCTCATAGGTACGGCCATCTCGGTTAGAGATAAAGGCAACCGTTACTTGAGCACTGCTGCTGCCGTTGCGAATTAGGTCCTCTTTGGCGTAGTCCCCCTGGTAGTTGAATAGGGTCCAGGCAATAGCTTCGAGCAGACTGGTTTTGCCCGCACCGTTTTCCCCGCAGATCGCATTGGTTCCAGGCTGAAACTCAAAATAGCGATCGCGGTGAGTTTTGAAGTTTTTTAGGGTGACCGACAGGATCTGCATAGCCTAGGGCGCTGGCGACTCTGCCCACCAGCATAGACCGCCATCTTGCTAAAAGGGGGAAATGAATCATCCAGAAAATCCCTGTAGCCGTTGCTGCACCAGATATAGCAGTAGGCGGCGACAGAGTGTAGGAGTAAAACCCCTGGCTGTAGGGTAGCTCCACATTCCCATTTCTCCTCAAATGTCCTAGTTCGACGCCAATCTATAGCAACCGTTAAGACGGTTGGGGTAAGGGGGAGTGGGGGCGC
>DATNQE010000755.1:0-2334 GCA_036702895.1 Trichocoleus sp.
AGAATGTTTGAGACGCTGGTGGATGCTCTTGATATTGAACGCTCTACGCTGATTTTTACCAACACTCGCAATCAAGCTGAGCGGTGGTTTCAAGCGCTTTCCTTTGCCTTGCCCGAGCACATGGAGCGAATTGCCCTGCACCACGGCTCTATCGATGTCAAAGAGCGCGAGACGATTGAGGCAGGGGTGAAAAACGGCAGCATTAAATGGGTGGTTTGCACCTCGTCACTCGATTTGGGAGTCGATTTTCAGCCTGTAGAGCGGGTAGTGCAGATCGGCAGCGCTAAGAACCTGGCGCGGCTGCTGCAGCGGGCAGGTCGCAGCGCTCACGTGCCCGAAGGAACCTCCGAGGTGTTTTTTCTGCCGACGAACGCGCTAGAACTGCTGGAGATCTCGGCCTTTCGCCACGGGCTGGAGTCGGGCGATATCGAAACTCGGCGCCCCCGGCAAAAGCCTTACGACGTATTAGTACAGCACCTGGTAACGCTGGCCTGTGGAGATGGTTTTGCTCCTCAAGAGACGTTAGAGAGCCTGCGCCAAAGTGTTGCCTACCAGGATTTGAGCGACGAGGAATTCCAGTGGATTCTTGACTTTATTGAGAAGGGCGGAAAGTGCCTGAGCGCTTATCCCCACTACCGCAAAGTCGCTCTGGAAGATGGGGTTTACCGCATTACGGATGACAAGCTTGCCCGCATGCACCGCATGGGTGTTGGCACGATTACGTCGAATACATCCGTTCGCATTGCTTACACAAATCGCAAGGAGATCGGCACGGTTGAAGAAAGCTTTGTTTCTCGGTTGAAGAAAGGAGACGTGTTCTTCTTCGCCGGACGGCAGCTAGAGTTTTTCCAGATGAAGGACATGGTGGTGTATGTCAAAAACACCCAGCGCAAATCGACGGTAACGCCGTCCTGGGCTGGAGGACAGCTCGCCATTTCTGACACGCTTAGCAGCCATTTACGACAGGAAGTAGAGTGGGTGCGGCAGGAAGCAAAAACGAACCCTGAGTTGAGCTGTATTGAGCCAATTTTGGCAACGCAGACTCGGCTATCTCATGTGCCAACGACCTCTGAACTCCTAATTGAATCCTGCAAGACTCGTGAAGGTCAGCACCTCTATGTCTTTCCCTATGAGGGACGATTTGTGCATGAGGGACTAGGCTTTCTTTGGGGTTACCGCTTTGCTAAACAAAAGCAGGCAACCTTTACCATTTCAGTGAATGATTACGGCTTTGAGATTTTGGGGCCTAAAGACTACCCGTACAAGGAGCTTTTTACGGAAGACTTTTTCAGCCTGGAAGGGTTGGAGGAAGATATCAAAGCTAGCCTCAATATTTCGGAGCTAACCCAGCGCCAGTTTCGAGGGGTGGCTCAGGTGGCGGGGCTAGTTTTCAAAGGCTACCCAGGCTCGCGCAAGACCGCTAGTCAGCTTCAAGTAAGTTCCTCGTTAATGTACGAGGTGTTTAGCAAATACGAACCCGATAACCTGCTGCTACGACAGGCAGAGCGGGAAGTTTTGCAGGAAAAACTAGAGGCGCATCGCCTGACCCAAACCCTCAATCGGCTCGGCCAGCTCAAGATCATCTGGCAGCAGACCCGCCGCCCCTCACCCTTCGCTTTTCCCCTGCTGGTGGAGCGGCTCAGCTCTCGGATGTCGAACGAGTCGCTGCTAGAGCGCATTGAGCGAATGAAAGAGCAGTGGTCAAAGCAGTAGATACATAGACCAGCCTGTGAATTTGCTTAGCTGAGTCCGGGCAACTGCCAGACTCCCGTAAAAACGCAGGCAAACTCTTCAATCTAGACGGGTTCTCTGGGAAAGAGGTGCGTCTGGAAAAGTTTATGCCTGCTGTGTCTAAAGTGCTGGTGTCTGGGGTCTCTGCCCCTGGGCCTGCTGTATCGGGAGTTGTCCTGTGTCTGGCCTACTGTTTGGGGCTGTTTGCCGTCAGCCTGTTGGTACGACACATTGGGCTAGCGCTGCTGCCTGGAACCTTTATCAGCGGTTTGGGCCTGTTGGCATTAGGGGTAGGAGCGGCAGTATGGATGCCGCGCTGGTGGCGGTTAGGACCGCGTGCCCCGATTTGGCTCCTGGCTGGACTGCTGGCCCTTCTAGCTTCGTTTAACTACTGCTGGCGCTGGCCCGTTCCCACCGTGAGAGACATCAGTCAAGTTTTGAGCCGGGGAGAGTCAGCCGGAGCAGAGCAAACTGTTTGGGGTACAGTGCAGGATACCCCACGCCAGAATCGGGGTGGGCGAGGCCGGTTTTGGTTGGAAGTAGACCAAGTCCGCAGTCTCGACGCAGCGGGGGAGCCTTTGGGCAAGCCAGAAAGCGTCAGCG
>DATNQE010000761.1:0-3441 GCA_036702895.1 Trichocoleus sp.
CGCTGACGCTGCCATCGACCGGGTCGGTGTAGCTAAAGTCGTCAGCATAGGCCACTTCGTACTGGCCGAAGCGCTTGCTCTTCATCGAGCCAACGGAGGAGCGCAGGTTCTCCATCAGGGTATTAGCTGGGTCAGACTCGACCGCTTCGTAGTCGTGGCGAGAGTAGTAGTTGCGGCCGTAGGTGCGCCAGTGCTCTTTGACGATGTCTTCGACCGACTGTCGCCGCACCGCCAGGATGTTGAGCCAAAACAGCACCGCCCACAGGCCATCTTTCTCGCGGATGTGGTTAGAGCCGGTGCCGAAGCTCTCTTCGCCGCAGAGGGTGGCTTTGCCCGCATCGAGCAGGTTACCGAAAAACTTCCAGCCGGTGGGGGTCTCGTAGCAGTCGATACCCAGCTTTTCGGCCACACGGTCTGGGGCCTGGCTGGTGGGCATAGAGCGGGCAATGCCGGCTAGTCCGGAGCGGTAGCCGGGCACCAGGTGGGCGTTGGCAGCCAGTACGGCGAGGCTATCACTGGGGGTGACAAAGAAGTGGCGACCCAAAATCATGTTGCGATCGCCATCGCCGTCAGATGCGGCGCCAAAGTCAGGTGCATTGTCGCCAAAGAGAATTTCCACCAGGTCGTGGGCATAGACCAGGTTGGGGTCGGGGTGGCCACCGCCAAAGTCTTCCAGGGGTTCGCCGTGGATGACAGTGCCAGCGGGTGCGTTCAGGCGTCGTTCAAATAGGGCTGTGGCGTAGGGGCCGGTAACGGCATGGAGCGAGTCCATACACATGCGAAAGCCGCCGCTGAGAAGCTGCTGGATCTGATTGAAGTCGAAGAGGGTTTCCATCAGCGCGCCGTAGTCGCTGACCGAGTCGATCACCTCAACGCGCATGTTGCCGATCTGGCTGCTGCCGATGCGGTCGAGGTTGACATCAGAGGCATCCAAAATCTTATAGGCGCTGATTTTCTTGCTGTTTTCGTAGATGGCGTCAGTGACTTTTTCGGGGGCAGGGCCGCCGTTACCGATGTTGTACTTCACCCCAAAGTCTTCATTGGGGCCACCGGGGTTGTGGCTGGCCGAGAGAATAATGCCGCCAAAGGCTTTGCTTTTGCGAATGACGCAGGAAGCTGCCGGGGTGGAGAGAATGCCCCCCTGGCCCACCAGCACTCGGCCAAAGCCGTTGGCCGCCGCCATTTTTAGAATGATTTGAATGGCCTGGCGGTTGTAGTAGCGGCCGTCGCCGCCCACCACCAGCGTCTGGTTTTGATAGCCTTCTAAGCTGTCGAAAATAGATTGAATAAAGTTTTCTAGATAGTTAGTCTGTTGAAACGTGGGCACCTTCTTACGCAGGCCCGACGTCCCCGGCTTCTGGTCTAGGTAGGGTTGGGTGCTAACAACTTGAACCGTCATAAGTTAGGATTCTCGCGCTAAGAAAGCTAGCTGTGGCGTTGGCTTCTGGCAGCCCTACGGTTTTCTGAAAGTTGAAACTTTCTAGTTACCCTAAGGATGGCTGCCTGAGCGTAAGCCCAGGTTAAGGCTGGCTTAGAAGTATCAGCAGATACCTTAAAGACGCACCAGAGACACAACGGCAGCTACGCTTTACTTTACTGGAGAGCGCCGGAGATACTGCCCAGATTTGCCCAATCTCTACCAAAGGGTGGAATCGGGCAAGTTTTAGCTTTACAAGGTTCTAGATTTGGCGGTGGCCTGGCCCCAGCTTCATCCAACTTCTGCCCGGTTTGCCCCTGAACCTCTAACTAGAGTAAGGGGGCAGCCGACCTGCCAAATCGTCAGGATCTAGGCACGCCAAACTCTGCTCCTGTCCATACCAGAAAATTTTCAGTGGTTTCTGAAGGCAGGAGGTTCGGCGCAGCCCCTAAGCAAGGAGTTTTGTAATGGTTACGACCCTAGACGATACCAAGCGGCTTGCCATTGCCGAAAGATTGGCAGATTTAAAAGGGTTTCAGGAACTGATTATCCGCAACGATCAAAAGTTGATCGAAGCCTGCCCTTACCCCGATGTGCGCGAGCGGCTCCAGAACATGCTGGAAGACGACTGCAAAAATATCGGCATCTTAGAAACAGTCATCATTCAATACGGCATTCAAACCGAGTCGAACGAGGCTACCAAGACGTTTGCGCATCGTTTTGAGGAGATGCTTTCTGGCGAGGGGCTGAGCTTTTACCAGAAGCTGATCCAGCATGAGCTGCTGAAGCACGGCCAGGCGATGAGCGGCCTGATGATCCACAAAGCTGCCCAGCGAGTTGGGGCCGACATCGAAGTAGCAATTGGGCCTTTGAATACCATTAACTTTGAAGGCCGGGCACACCAGGAGCAGCTCAAGGGCATGCTGGAGCAGGTCGGTGTGCGGGAGATGACCGGGCAAGACGCTGACCAGAGCCTGTGGGCGCGGGTGCAGGATGCGATCGCAGCCCTCTCCGGTGTGATGGGTAGTTTTGCCACCCAAACCAGCGACAAAAAAGACCTCAACATCCAAACCCTGATACGGTTGGATCACAACAAGGTCAACGCCCTCTTTGCTGAAGTCGCTGCCACCAAAGACCCGCAAAAGCTTCAGGAATACTTCGGTCAGATTTACCAGGACCTCTCAGCCCACGCTCAGGCTGAAGAAGATGTGGTCTATCCCAAGGTGCGGCCCTTCTACGGCGAAGGCAACACCCAGGAGCTCTACAGTGAGCAGGCCGAGATGAAGCAAATCCTGGAAGACATCAAGGCGATCGACCCGACCAACGCCGACGAGTTCCGCTCTCGCATTAAGCACCTTGCCGACATCGTGGGCGACCACGTGCGGCAGGAGGAAAGCACTCTGTTTGCAGCGATTGATAAGAACTGCACGACGGAGCAGAAAGAGCAGATGGCGACCGATTTCAAAGCCGCTAAAAACCGCATTCAGAAGGGTATGCAGGAGTTGAGAAACTCATAGAATCGGCAGGAATTGGCTGTCGCTTTAATAGGACGCACCGAGTTTTAGGAAGCAGCAAACTTTCTCCAGCAGCTCGGTGCGTCACGTTGAAACGGTGATACACACTACTGTTTTGACGTACTTTTATTGGGGGTTGGGACGGAGTGCAGTTTGTAGCCATAGAGTTGCTGCGCTCTCTTAATTGCGAAGGTTGTTGCTTGGGTGGCAGCCCCCCAAACCCCCCGGATGGAGGGCGAGCGCGCCCTCCAAACCTCCTGCGCTAAAAGTCCCCCGCCATCGGCACTGCTGCGTTGGTTCATTCAGACTCTGAAAAAGTGTGCCAGCCCTCCTGTTGTCGGGAGTCCACTTGTTTATCGGGCCTGTCATCGACCGCAGATTATCAGGATCACCGAGCGACCTACGGTGCTTACCGTTGCGCCCTTGCGAGGGGGTTTGGGGGAACAATCTTCCCCCAAGTAGCGGGGTCCGGGGGAAGGCCCCGGGAAAAAGGTTCAATGCGAAGCCAAC
>DATNQE010000804.1:0-7191 GCA_036702895.1 Trichocoleus sp.
AAATGGCGGTCCTAGATCCCCAGAGCTTTAGCAAAGTTGTTGAGGTTGCTAGCAAAGCCTAGTTCTTCTAGGGCAGCCTGTTCAGCAGCGACCTTAACTTTCTTTCGACACCCATGAGACTTGCCCTGATTGGGTTTGGCATGATTCTGGGGGTGCAGTTTACTGCACCCCCAATTGTTGTTGCGGCAGATCTGGCGACCATTCGTCAGCGGGGTTATCTAGTAGTTGCCGTGAAGGACAACTGGCGGCCTCTGGGCTTTCGAGATGAGTCTGGGGAACTGGTGGGGCTGGAGGTGGATATTGCTAGGCAGCTGGCTAGTGAGCTATTAGGGGATCCTGAGGCGGTTGTATTTGAGCCCGTTGCAAATACCGATCGCTTGACGGCTGTGCAGGAAGATCGCGTTGATGTTGCGATCGCAGGCGTTGCCATTACCCCTGCTCGACAGCGCCTGGTTAGTTTTAGCGTGCCTTACTACCTAGACGGCATAGCCATGGTCACCCAGCAAGACTCGGTGCGTGAACTTAGAGACCTCGTACGTGGAAGAATTGCTGTTCTAGAAAACTCCAGCACCATTGCCACTGTCCGCTATCTGTTGCCCGCCTCAACTCTGGTTGGGGTCAGCTCCTATGAAGCAGCTGTGGAGGCTCTTGATACTGACGAAGCCGATGCTTTTGCCGGAGATCTCACGGTCTTAACCGGTTGGGTGCAGGAGTTCCCGGAGTATCGCCTCCTGCCCAGTCTGCTCTCGGCTGCACCACTGGCTGTAGTCATGCCTAAAGGTCGGCAGTACCGAGATCTGCATCAATCAGTTAATGAGATTTTGGGCCGCTGGCATGAAACGGGCTGGCTAGAGGAACGATCAACCTACTGGGGGCTGCCTTGACCACCTATCAGCTGTTGGCCCAAGTGCGGATATCAAGCATGGCTCACAGGCACGTCTGCCGTCCTCTCATGTAAAGATGGATGTGGACTGTATCAAAAAACTCTTTTTAAGCGACCAATGGAGAATAGCAATCTGCTCTTGATCTACCTGACCATCCTGCTGGGTCTGCTGGGGGTCGCCGCCTTTTTTGTCCTGCGTCAGGTATTTAAGACCCGCCGCATCGAGAGCACCTTGTCTCGTCTACAAACCAAACTCACAAAAGAGAAGGGTACAGCTCAGGAGTATTACGAGCTGGGCAGCTTGCTTCTAGACAAAAAACTCTTTACCCAGTCCACGCTGTATCTCCAGCAGGCTCTTAAGAATCTGGATAAGGAAGAGGTCGAAAACGCTGCTTTAATTTACAACGCTCTGGGCTATACCTACTTTGCTCAGGATCAGTATGACCTAGCTATCCGCAACTATAAGGAAGCACTCAAGATAGAGCCGGGCTATATCACCGTGATGAATAACCTGGGACACAGCTATGAGAAAAAGCAGCTAGTCAACCAGGCCCTAGAGATGTACGAGGAAGCTCTCAAGCTAGATCCCAAAAACCAGACTGCTAAGCGCCGTTATGATTCGCTCAAAAAGCGAGTTGCTGCTGCCGAGAAATAATACTGGACCTTAACGAGGAGAACGGATTGCTCTAAAAGCAATCCCAGGTTTTTCCGATAGGGTATTGATGACCGATCCTGGCTTTTTTATTACCCCCTTTCAAGGGGTTTCCCTGCCAAACCTGGAACCCCTGCTGTATGAAAGTGTGCAGACAGGGTTAAACTCGCTGCGACGGCTAGAAGCGGATTGGGCGTCTGGTAAAAATCGATTTGACCAGCCTGGGGAGGCTTTTTTCCTTGCCTCAAGCTTAGAAACCATAGTAGGCGTTTGTGGCTTCAATCTTGACCCTTACAGCCGCGCTAGCGAAGCTGTTGGCCGTGTTAGACGGCTGTATGTGCTGCAGTCAAAACGTTGTCAGGGCGTAGGCCGCGCTTTAGTTGAAAGCGTTATCGACCAAGCAAAGCTCGCCAGAATGCAAGAAGTCAGGGTGCGCGTTGGCAACCCTGACTCGGCAGGCTTTTTTCTTCGGCTTGGCTTTACGCCTGCTGAGCAAGCAGAAAGCTACACCCACTCCCTAAGGCTAAAAAATTAGACCGAGGCCAGTTGCGTCATAGGACTGCTCATAAATTCGGTCGGTGTTTCGGGGTTAACGCAATACACCTCAGCAGAGTTGTTTGGGCTTTCAATCAGCTTCACTTTATGAAGCTGAGCTCCAAGCGTGCGAATGGGTTCCTGCAGCAGGTCCCGAATATGGACAGCGATGTTTTCTGCGGTGGGAACAACCTCCGCAAAATAAGGAATGTCTTTGTTGAGAAAGGTATGGTCAAAAGGCTCAACAACGTAATCATCAATAGCTTTTTGCAGCTGCCCTAGGTCCGCTAGCATGCCCGTTCGAGGATCAATTTCGCCCTTAACAGTGACTTCTAAATGGTAGTTGTGCCCATGACCGTTAGGCCGGGCGCACTTGCCATAGATTTCGCAGTTTTCCTCAAAGCTTAGATGCGGCAACGCCAGTCGGTGGGCGGCGCTGAAGTGGGTGCTGATGGTGAGATACGCTTCCATACCATTACCTGTGTATTCGGCCCAAAGTTCGGGATGTTCAAACAGCTGAATTTTGACGATTGGCAGATGGGGCGCTAACCGCTGCCAGATGACTCTGGCTATATGCTCTGTAGTCGGTAGAGCCTCTTGAAACTCTGGCCATACGTCATTGAGGTAGGAAAAATCTAGCTGACTTGTGATCTCTTGCTTGATCACCTGCTTGACATCAGACAAGTTGAGCACCATACCGTACTCATCGAGATCACCCACCATCGACACGTAGAGAACATAGTTGTGCCCATGGCCGGGAGCCTTTACGCAGGGACCAAACTGCCTGTTGTTTTCCGCTTCGCTGAGTTCTGGCAGCCAGTAGCGATGGCTGGCGGAGAACTGGGCCCGACGGTTAATAATGCACTTCATGGCAATGTAAGGGAGTTCTGCGTAAGGTTAAGGAACGTAACAGGCTCTCATTCCAGCATAGTCGAATTCGAACCGCAGTGGTGACGGCAGACGGCCATTTCTCAACGTTTGGCAGATCTTCTAAGCCTAGCCAAGGTCCGTCTAAAGGATTAATTTTTCCTACACACAGCATTGCTTAAAGAGTGCTGAAACGCTTTTTCAGAAAGCGCTTCAGCGATTTCTGAAAAATTGGTGTCGTGAACTCATGAGTTGCTGACAAAAGAACAGAACAGTAAAATTAGATACAGAAAAGGAAATATCGTTCATCCTGATGGCATCTCTGGCTCCAGCCGCTCTCCTCAGGACGGAAGTAGGGAAGTACTCTCCCGAAGGAACGCGCCCCACTTAACCTATGTGTTTCGGAACGGTTGGTTGACAGGAGGCGAAAATGAGACTTACCTATCGCGGTGTTGAGTATGATCACAATCCGCCCTCACTGGAAGTGAGCGAAAGCGAGATTTTGGGCCACTACCGGGGACGCCCTCAACGGTTTTCCTATGTACGGCACATTCCCTTCCCCCAGCCAGTGGCTGAACTAAAATACCGGGGTTCGTCCTACCGCACCAATTCTAGCGGTCAAGTTGAGTCTGTGGCCACTCAGACCAAAGGCAACCGCTCGGTAGCTGCTGGTCCAGTTAGAACAACAAGCTCTATGGCTGAAGCGCGTCGTCAGCTCCTTCGTGAAGCTGCAAATGCCCACCGGGAAAGCATTCAGCGAACTCTGGAGCACCGCTTGGCTGTTGCTAAGGCTCAGGGAAACGAATCCCTAGTTCAGCAGTTGGAGGCCGAGCGGCATCAGCTAGCGATATAGTCCTAGTTGTTTCTCAAGGGCTGGATCGCCAGCTCTAAACTAGCTCTAAAGCAAAGGATTGCTTGAGCAGGTTTATCTCTTAAATCAAATTTGAAAGTTGTGCTGTAGCTGGAGCAGTTTGGGTGCGCTGAACAAGTGCACCCTTTTTTTGTCCTCTTTTCCGTTCTGCTGGGCGTGGCTCTACTTTCGAGCTGCCTGCAGCTGTGGCTGCAGAGCTTCCTTAGAATTGATCCGGATTAGAGCAGGACTTGTTTCTCGGGTGGGTGCTTCTGTCCAGCAGATCTGCTGGCTACCGTTGGGAAGGTAGGCTTTTTCTTGAGGCCGATAGCTTAACCAGATTAGGGCTGCGCCGGTATGGCGGGGACGTACAGGCGCTGAAGAAGTGGGTGCGATCGCAGCCAGCACCGAGAGCACCGCGGCCTTTTCCCGAACCAACTGTCCTGGGGGTGTCCACAGAGCCGCTGCAAACCCTCGCCTCAGAGCATAGATATAGAGTGACGCTGCCGCAATCACCGCTTGCTCAAAGGCTTCGAACTCCCAAGTGTCAGCTGTATTAAGAGCAATGATCACCTGCTGGCTAGCCGTGATTTTCTCCAGTTCACGCACCCGCAGTTCGCCGTAGCGGGCGCTGGTGCGCCAGTGGATAAGGCGGGTAGAGTCGCCCCAGCGGTAGGGCCGCAGAGATCGGGTGATGCCTTCAGTGGCAAGCTGCGCAGCATTGTTTTGGTGCCACTGAAACCCACTTTCCTGACCTACGGTGTCGAGCAAGGGACACTGGGTTAACGGCAGAATTTGAGGGTAAACGGTGGCGCTAGCGTTGGCTGTTTGGCTGCGGCGGCACCAGAAAAGTCCTAAGGGGGCAGCAGTTCTCAGGGCAACCGTTTGCCAATGGTAAATTCCCCGCCTTTGGGCTGGAACTTCGTAAATCCATCTATAAAGGTGGCCTGGAGCAATGGCGGCGATGGCCGTTTGCTGAGGCTTACTCAGAGCTGCAGGGAGTTCGTCCCAAACTTGTAAGAGAGCCTTGGCCTGGCGGCTGTCATTAGTCAAGGCTAGCTCCATCAACAGAGCTTCCCCGGCTGACACTGGGCGAATCGGCTGGCGTTCGATAGAAATGCGAGTGAGGTTGCGGGCAGGGAGGATGGCGGCGATTGTCAGCAGTCCCAGCAGCACCCCGCTCATCACATAAAGCCACCCAGCCAGGGTGTTGGTGGCGGCGGCAAAGAAAAAGGCAGCCAGCCCCATCAGAACCCAGCCCACATAGGCGGGAGCCACCCAGTGGGTTTCGAGCCAGTCGGTCGTTTTTTGCAGCATAGCCTTGAAGATAACCCTGGGAAGATAGCCCTAAAGAATATGGCCTTAGCGCTGCTCCAGCAACGCTAAGGCCATAGTACCCACTCTTAATGGGTTAAGGCTTTGTAGGGAGTGGGCACTTGTAATTAACGAGCGCCAACTCGGTAGCTTATCGCTTCGCCAGCTTCTTGGCAATCTTGCGCAGGCGAATCGATTCGGGGGTAATTTCCACCATCTCGTCGGGGCCGATGTACTCCAGCGCCCGCTCGAGGCTCATGTCTACCGGAGTTTGGAGCTGCACCAGTTCATCCCCTGTAGCCGAGCGGTGGTTGGTGAGCTGCTTGGTCTTGCAGACGTTAAGCTCCAGGTCTTGGGGACGGTTGTGCTCACCCACGATCATGCCGCGGTAGACCTTGGTGCCGGGAGTGATGAAGAAGACGCCCCGATCTTCGGCGTTCTTCATGGCGTAGAAGGTAGCCACGCCCTCCTCGAAGGAAATCAGCACACCGTTCCGGCGGGTTTCTACCTCACCCGACATGGGTCGGTAGTCGAGGAAGCTGTGGTTCATGATGCCCTCACCCCGAGTGAGGCGCATGAACTCACCCCGAAAGCCAATCAGGCCACGAGCCGGAATCACAAACTCCAGGGTGGCGCGACCGTCGCCCATTACCCGCATGTCCTGCATTTCGCCCCGGCGCTGGCCCAGGCGCTCCATACAGCCGCCCACACCGTCTTCTGGCACATCTAGCACCAGCAGCTCGTAGGGTTCGCAGGGCTGGCCGTTGACCTCGCGGTAGATCACCTGGGGCTGGGAAACCTGGAACTCGTAGCCTTCCCGACGCATGGTCTCGATCAAAATGCCTAGGTGCAGTTCACCCCGGCCCGAGACGCCGAACTTGTCGGGGGAGTCGGTTTCTTCAACCCGCAGCGCCACGTTGGTTTCGAGCTCGCGCATTAAACGATCGCGAATCTGGCGGGAGGTGACGAAGTTGCCTTCCTGTCCGGCAAAGGGCGAGTCGTTCACCGCAAAGGTCATCTGCAGGGTGGGCTCGTCTACTTTGATCAGGGGCAGGGCCAGGGGCTCGTCGGGGCAGGCCACAGTTTCGCCAATGTTGGCATCAGCAAAGCCTGCGATCGCAACAATATTCCCGGCAGAGGCTTCCTCAATTTCAATCCGGCGCAGGCCCTCAAAGCCCAGCAGCTTGGTGATTTTGCCCTTGGTAATACTATTATCTTCCTTGATCAGCGCTGCCTGCTGACCGACGCGCACGGTACCGTTGTGAATTTTGCCAATCACAATCCGGCCCAGATACTCGGAGTAGTCCAGAGTGGTTACCTGCAGCTGCAGCGGCTTCTCAGGGTTGCCGACAGGTGGCGGTACGTGATCCAGGATGGCCTCAAAGAGGGGCTGCATGTCCTTGCTCTCGTCCTCCAAGCTGGTTTTGGCAAACCCGCTAAGGCCAGAGGCAAAGAGATAGGGGAACTCGCACTGATCGTCGTCAGCACCAAGTTCTAGAAACAGATCGAGCACCTTATCTACCGCACCGTGAGGATCGGCCTGGGGTCGGTCGATTTTGTTGACGACCACAATGGGACGCAGCCCTTTTTCTAGCGCTTTCTTAAGCACAAAGCGAGTCTGGGGCATGGGGCCTTCGTTGGCATCCACGATCAGGATGCAGCCGTCAACCATGCCGAGAACGCGCTCAACCTCGCCGCCAAAGTCGGCGTGGCCAGGAGTGTCGACAATGTTAATCAGCATGTCTTTGTAGTGGACAGCTGTATTCTTCGACAAGATGGTGATGCCCCGCTCCCGCTCCAAATCGTTGGAGTCCATGACGCAGTCCGGAATGTCCTCTCCTTCGCGAAAGATGCCTGATTGCTTGAGCAGTGCGTCTACAAGGGTTGTCTTACCGTGGTCAACGTGGGCAATGATAGCAACGTTGCGAATGGGGAGAGTCATGGGTTTAAAGGAGTTTGAGCGTTGGGAAAATCTGATTTTTAGCTGATAAGAGAAAATTATTGAGCATCAGCTAGACCTGTAAGAAGTCTTAACAATTGTAGCTCAATAAACACACCGCTGACGTTTTCAGAGACGCTTTCGCAGGGACC